>JAFTCU010000067.1 GCA_017454585.1 Thermoguttaceae bacterium
CAGCTTGTCCAGCTGCTCGGGGTCGATTTTGGAAACGTCTTTCCAGGCGTTCGGGCCCCAAATGTCGTGATTGTCCATGTGGTGGAGGCGCACGGCGTTGATCCCGAAATTGGCCATGCGGCGGGCGTAGTTCACGGCGTCCTCTTTGGCCGAAAAGTTCATCGAGAAGCAGGTGTTCACGCCCCAAAAGCGGATTTCCTGCCCATTTTCGGCCGTCACAAAACGGTCGCCGTCCACCGTGACCTGGCCGTTCGCGCCGGCCTCGACCTGCTGGGAGGGATTGACCCATACTTCGGGGAGATTATCGCCCCGGGCGAAGAACGGGAAAAGACCAAGGGAGTCCTCGGCGGCCTGCGCCAGCGCGGGGAGAAAAACGAAAGAAAGAAGCAGGAAAATTTTTTTCATGGTTCTTGTGGAGGGGTTGGAGTGTGACGGCCGGGAGGACCAGCCGGGGAAAACGGAGCAACAAAAAAGCAGAAGGAACTGAGGCTAAAGACCGAACCAGTCCCGCTTCAAAACGTGATTTAAACACGGATTTCCACGGATTAAAAAGATGAAAAGGATTTTTTCAGGAAAGGCTTCAAACTTTTTCTTTTAAAAATCCTGTAAATCCTTCTAATCCGTGAAAATCCGTGTTTAAATGGAATTCGGAAGGGGAACGGGTCGGAGGTTTTGACTTTTTTTACTTCCGCGCGGCCTGCGGGACGTAAGAGTCGAGGACCTTTTCGGCGTAGATCGGCGCGAACTGAGTCAGACGCTGGCGGCCGTCGATCATCGGAAGCGTCAGCATTTCGTGCCCCACCAACGGCTTGGCGTAGTTGACGAAATCGTCCGTTACGTCATTTCCGGCGGCTGTGAGCCACGCATTCGGGACGGTCCGCTCGCTGTTCGCGACGACAGAAAGCGGGACTTTGTCGTATCGCACGTCGTACAGCGGGCCGGGGTTGCGCAGGATCGTGCTCATAAAACCGCTTTCACCGGCGGCGGCCAGGGCGCAGGCTTTCTGGCCAAGCGCGTACGCTTCGTCCAGGTCCGTGACGGAGGCGTAGGCCATCGAGTGGCGCTGGTCAGTTCCCGGCACGTTTCCGCGGGCGTTTCCTTTGACGCAGAGGCCCTTTTCGTTCAGGTAGTTCACGACTTTCTGCGCGACGGTCATCTGCGAGGAACTGAACGTCGTGTGGCCAAACGAGTCTTTCAGCTCGCCGAGGGAACCGACGTTAAAGCCTTCCGAAATCACCACGACGCAGCGGCCACACTCGCGCAGCTTGGCGTTTACCTGTTCGTGTAGTTCTTCAAGCGTGCAGGGGGATTCGGCCATATAAATCAAAAGCGGCATTTCCCGCTTCGGGTCGGCCAGACGCGCGGCGGCGGGGATGAAGCCGATCTTGCGCCCCATCGCCTGCATCACGAGAACCGGGTCGGCCGGGCATGAGCCTTTGTTTTCCTGGTCGGCGTACTGGACCGTGTGCATCCAGTACTTCGCGACGGAGCCGTAGCCGGGCGTGTGGTCCACGAGTTTGAATTCGCTGTCTCCGACGTCATTGTCGATCGTCTTCGGAACGCCGACGGCGGTCAGATCCAGGCCGCGGACTTTGGCCATTTCGGCGATTTTGTTCGCGGTGTCCATCGAATCGTTCCCTCCGTTGTAGAGGAAGTAGCCGACGTTGTGAGCCTTGAAGACTTCGATCACGCGGTCGAAATCCTCGGTCTGCCACTCTTTCAGCTTGTAGCGGCAGGTGCCGATCGACCCCGCCACCGGGGTGTAGCGCAGCAGGGAAATTTCCTGCGGGTCCTGCGCCGAAAGATCGATCA
>JAFTCU010000068.1 GCA_017454585.1 Thermoguttaceae bacterium
AGCGCGATGATGGCGTCCGGGTGCGGCATACCGGCGGGGATGATCCAGAGGTTTTCCACGCGCGTCGTCGTGATCACTTCGTCCAGCGCCACTTTCTTGCGCAGGAACTCGGCAAGACCCGGGTTCAGCGGACGGTCGAACATACGGTGCGCAGACGGACGACGAAGGTCAACGTCCACCAGCACCACCTTGCGCCCTGTACGCGCCAGAGACGCAGCCAACTGACTCGAAACCGTCGTTTTACCCTCTTTTTCCAGCGAGCTGGTGATCAGCAGCGCCTTCATATTTTCCGCTTCTGCGTGATGCAGGAGGGCCGTTCGTATATTATCGATCGACTCCATCAGGAGCCCCTGAATGCTCTGGTTCACGCGATTGTGGCGCACGCCCTTCGAGATCAGCGGCAGGTCGCCCATCACGTGCAGGCCCAGACCGTAGCTGAGTTCATCCGACGTATTCACGCGGCGGCCGAGGAAGTCCAGACCGCTCACCACGATGAACGTTCCGATGAAGCTCATAATACCCATCAGCCCCATGGTCTTGAACTTTTCGATCTGGTTGTTATGCTTCGGCGCTTCCGGCTCGCTGATCGTCTGAACACGCGGACCGGCCTGCGCTTCAATATTCCACTCGGCCAACTGGCTGCCCATTCGGTCGTAAATGGTCTTCATACGGGTCAGTTCCGCGCGGAGGCTTTCCAGTTCGGACGTTTCGCCGGAGGTCTTGGCCTTTGCGAGTTCCGCCTGATACGATTTTTCGCAGGATTCATATTCCGCCTGATAAACGGCCAAATCGATTTTCAGCTGTTCGATCGTTTCCGCAAGCTGTTCGCTCTTGCTCATCGGGACTTCCTGATTATCGATCTGGGACTGAACCATTTTGGCGATTTCGGGAGTCAGACGCTTTGTTGCCGTATCGATTTCGTTTTTGGATTCCTCCAAAGCCTGCTCCAGACGTTTAATATTCGGGTGGTTCTGATCCTTTGCGACAGAACGTTCCCTTTCCAGAAGCATCTGGATCTGCTCGTATTTTTTACGCAGTTCCATCAATTCCGGGTTTTTGTTCAGGGCCTCGATCGTCAGTGTACGGATCATTTCCGTGCGCTGTTTGATCCGCGCCTGCTCACGTTCGGCCTGTGACGCACCTTTCTGCTGGGGCGACATCGCTTCGAGGTATGCGGTCCGTCTTTTGATTTCTGTCGATAGACCATTGATTCTCGCGAGGTTCGTGTCGCGCTTCTGACGCCAGTACGCGAGGTTTTCCTGCGCGTAGCGGTTCGAGTACATCGCGTTTTTGGAGTCACTCACGCCCAAACGGTCGGCCAGGTTCTGATACTGGATCTCTTTACGCTGGATCGCTTTTTCAAGGTTTTTGTAGGCGCGGTCCACCGTAGCGCGTTTCTGCGTGTCGAGGTCACGTTCCACCTGAACGATTTCCTGCATGTAGGCGTCTCGGACGGCGGTCAGGATCTTCACCAGTTCATCTTTATCAGGGCCACTGATCGAAATGGTCAAAATTTCGGACCCGGTGTAACCGACGTTCAGGTGCGTGGAGAGCCAGTGTACTTTGTCCTGCTGGTTTTTCAGGCAGCTCAGTTTGGAAATGCCGGACTGCTGCAGGGCAGGCACGAGCACGATCGTACTGCGGATCAGGGACGCCTGCGCGCCGCGGTCATTCAGCCAGTTACGCTCGGTCGGCTTTTTGAACAAAATATAATCCGGCGCCTCTGCGAAACGCATCATGACCTTCGCGTTATATTCAACCGGAATGGTCAGCTGCGCGTAGAGGATCGTCAGCGTTGTAGCCACAAAACCCAAAACCAGAGCCAAAGCCCAACGACGCCGAATGGCGTACAGGAGGTCGATCGGACGGATCGCCCGGTTGATGATCTCCGGCTGTTTCTTGTACATCTGCAAGTCGGAACGGACTGCCGGACGGGCCGGAGTCGCCAGACTTCTTCCTTGAGGGGTTATTTCTGCCGGAAGCTGATTGATGTTTTGTTCCACAATTACACCTATTTATATAACAATCGGTTGATTTAATTCAACAAAATTTTTACTTTATACGTAACCGGTTCGGTTATGGTTCACTCTCCGAAAATTTGCTTTGAAAGGGGAACCAATTGCCGGTTTTTTTCCTGATTTTAACGCACGGCTCACCAATCGTCTGAACAGGCAGCGGAGCCTGAATTTTAAGTTCCAACTCCCGCAACTGCGCACCCATTTGTTCGTACTCCGCTTTCTTGCGGGCCAATTCCTTTTGAAGCCTTTCCAAATCGGGCGTTTCTTCGCCTGCGGCGTTGGCTTTCTCGAGGTTCTGGCACTCGGTTTCCATATACGGAAGCGCATTCCCGAGGTTTTGGCGTTCGCGGCTCAACTCATCGCGTTTTACGATGTCAAGGTCACGTTCTACCTGAACGATTTCCTCCATATAGGCGTCATGGACCGCGGTCAGGAGCTCCACCAGCTCGTCTTTTTCAGGACCGCTGATCGAAATGGTCAAAAAATCGGCTCCGGTCCACATGAAACTCAGGTGATCGGAAAGCCAGCGCTCTTTATCCTCCTGATCTTTCAGGCAGTTCAGCTGGGCGATGCCAGGCTTCTGCAAGGCCGGTCGGAGAACGATCGGGCTGCGGATCACGGAAGGCTGTAATTTGCGGTCGTTCTGGAAGTGTTCCGACTCATCGGTCGGTTCTTCCGCGAAACGCAATATGACCCGTGCGCTGTATTCTGCCGGGGCGGTCTGCCACGCGTAAAGGATCATCAGCGCGGCAACCGCCAACCCCAAAATCCAAACCCAAGGGCACGGAATGGCGCACCGAAAGCCACCCGACTGGTCTGCCGGGAGCGGCCTGCAGTTTTGGTCCATAATGCTTCCTTTTATTCCATCTAAACGGAATCGAATCCCTTAGGGTTCATTCCTCGATCTGCTTCTGGTCTTTCCAGAACACATCCTGCGGATTGTCCATCATGTCGAGCTGGCTCGGGCCTTCGTCCTCGACGAAAATTTTCGTCAAAATATACTGAAGCAAAACCAAAAGCGCGATGGCCAGCGGAACCATACAAAGACCCGCGCCGTCATGCACGAGTTTTTTCAGCGTTTCGCTCTCCGGGAACATGAAAATCGCCATGCCGGTCGTCACGATTCGGGTGATGTTCGTCACCAGCGCGATCGGGATCGCCATGAGTAAAATGATGACGTTTTCCCACCACTCACGTTCATTGATCAAAACGAGCGCAATGGAAAGCGCGAGGAAAATCGTCGTCATGCGCAGCCCGCTGCACTGCTCGATGATGTCGATCCGGCTTGCGCCCAGGCTGATGGAGTTTCCATCCTGGAAGGCAGCAAAGCCGAGGATCTTCAAAACGCAGGTGCTCGCGTGCGTCGCAAAACGCTGCATCGGGACCAAAAGCTGCGTCGTGGCCGTATGCGGAAGCGGAAACATGAAAAGGAGCAGGAATGAAACCGGCCCGGCCCACCGAAGCATCGATGTACCGCCGACAAGCAGGATCAGCCCCACAAACGCGATCACAAACGTGTACATATCGCCGGTTTCAAACGACGACAGGAAAATACGCGCCATGGAAGCGAAAAGGATGATCCCGAGACCAACCCAACGCTCACGATTCGTCGAGGGACGCAGCGGCTGACGGCGCATATACAGGATGATGACCGCCAAAATCGGGATCAGGTAACCGTGCGAGTAAAGCTCGTTCGTGCTCCATTCCTTGGCCGCGTTGCAAAACATATTCCAATAGGAGAAAATCAAAAGCAGGAGGAACGCCCCCATAACGCCCCATTGGAATAATTCGCCGGAATTCTTTTCAGGCGTGGTATTTGCCGCTGTTTCTGTGTTGCTCATAATGTTTTGTTATTCCTGGTTTTAAAAACTTTTCAGGATTCCTGAACGTACGCCCGGTAAAGACGTACTTTCAATCGTACCTATTATCGTATTCGTAAAATTAATTCTTTTGGAGTATTCCTTTTTCCCCTTCAAGTCTGTTTATTGTCGCCATTTTTTTCAAAATACGCAAATTATCAGGTAAAATTCCCGGAAAACAATCCTAAAAAGGGGGGCGGGGTGGGTGATTTTTTCTCAAAAGATGGTATAATTACATTATATATTATAACGATTAGTACGGATTTTTCAATAGCCAAAGGCGTTAAAAACAAAAAAATGATTATATTTTATGAAGATTTTGACCAACTGAAAACCCTTCTGACCGGCCCATGGAAAGAGACGATGCGCGAGACGGCAGTGATTTGGAACGTAAAATCTCTTGAAGAAACCGACGCACTGGGGAAACGCGTCGAATCCATTCTGGAAACGGGAACTGTGATTTCGCTTCTTGGAACGCTCGGGGCCGGCAAAACGCGCTTCGTTCAGGCGATCGCCGCGGCGGCGGGAGTCCCGGAGGATGAGGTGACCAGCCCGACCTTCGTTTTGATCCAGGAGTACAAAACCGGGAAGCGGCCCATCTACCACTTCGACGCGTACCGGCTGAAGGATGACGACGAATTCCTCGAACTGGGACCGGAAGAGTATTTCGACGGCGGAGGGCTGACCTTCATCGAGTGGGCCGACCGGATCGAGCGGTGCCTGCCTCGCGATTACGTTCAAATCACCATTCGGCTGACGGAAACCGATGACCGGGAATTTGAGTTCCGAAGGATCCGAACAAGATAAAACGTTTACGAGAAAGAAGAACCAGGCCCTCAGCCGTAACCAATACACACAATCACAAGACCTTTTCACTTTCCCATGCCCAAACCTGACGATAACACGACCATTAAATCGACCCCGATGATGAAGCAGTACCTCGAAGCAAAGAAGGCCTGCCCGGACGCGATCCTGTTTTTCCGGATGGGTGACTTCTACGAACTGTTTCACGACGACGCCCGGTTGGGTGCGCGAGTGCTGAATCTGGCGCTCACAAGCCGGGAAAAGGGAGAAAACGCGATGCCGATGGCTGGGTTTCCGCATCACCAGCTTGAGGCATACATCGGGAAAATGATTTCAAGCGGTTACCGTGTGGCCGTTTGTGATCAGATGGAAGACCCGAAACTCGCGAAGGGGATCGTCAAGCGTGAAGTGACTCGTGTCGTAACTCCCGGAACACTCACCGAAGAATTTCTGTTGAACCCCCGTGAATGTAACTACCTCGCAGGGGCCGTGATGGATGATGCGACGGTGGGGATCGCCTGGATCGACCTTTCCACCGGTCGTTTTTTTGCCGCGGGATTTCCCAAAGCCCGACTTCTGGACCAGCTCGCCCGGATCATGCCTTCCGAGTGTCTCATCTGTGAAAAAGAAAAACTGCCAGACTGGCTCGCATCCAAAATGATGATCACGCGCCGCCCCGACTGGGCCGCTGGGCTGGCTTTCGCACAGAAAGAACTCTGCGAGCATTTCCGCGTTCTGAACCTGGACGGATTCGGCTTCAGCATGCTCGTACCAGAGGACAAACAGGCGATCCGTGCCGCGGGGATGGTGCTCGACTACCTGAAAGAGACGCAGAAAGCCTCGCTCGAACACATCGAAACGCTCCGCGCGTACCGGACTGGCGAGACGCTCGAGATCGACGAATCGAGCCGCCGGAGCCTCGAGATCTCCCGCACCCTGCGCGACGGGAAACGGGAGGGGTCACTGCTTGCCGCGCTGGACTGCGCCGTCACGTCGATGGGGTCGCGCATGCTTTCCGACTGGGTCGCCAACCCGCTCACAAGCAAAAAAATGATCGAACTGCGTCAGGAGGCTGTAGCGGAATTACTGGCCGACCCGAACGTCTGCATGGAACTGCGTAAAAACCTGCGCGGGATCTACGACCTGGAGCGGCTTTTGACCCGTGTCACTACAGGCCGGGCGAATCCGCGCGACCTTTACGCCATTGGACAGACACTTGTTTCGCTCCCCAAAATCCGGAACCAGCTCGTCGGGATGAAAAGCCCGCTTCTGGTTCGTGTCAACGGAGAAATCGACGTCTGCCCGGAACTCGCCAAAACACTCACGGCCGCGATCGTCGATAATCCGCCGATTCTGTTGACTGAAGGCGGGATCATTCGTCCCGGCTACAACGCCGAACTCGACGAACTGCGCAACATGGCCCACGGCGGGCGCGAGTGGATCTCCAGGTACCAGGCCAAAGTTCAGGAGGAAACCGGTATCCAGAACCTGAAGGTCGGCTACAACAAAGTGTTCGGGTTCTACATCGAGGTCAACCACTCCCAGAAAGACAAAGTCCCGGAAAACTTCATCCGGAAGCAGACGATCAAGAACGCCGAGCGTTACATTACGCCGGACCTCAAGGAGTACGAGGAGGTTGTCCTTTCTGCCGATGAACGTCAAAAGGACCTCGAATACAAAATCTTCGGTGAACTGCGGGAGCTGACGCTTCAGTACCGGCATCGGATGGTCACGACCGCGAACGTGCTGGCCGAGCTGGATGTTCTGTTGGCCTTTGCAGAAATGGCCCGCCAGAGGAATTACTGCCGGCCCGAGATCACCGAGGAGGAAGAACTGGAAATTCTGGATGGGCGTCACCCGGTGCTGGATGTTGTGGCCCAAGACGGTGATTTCGTCCCGAACGATGTGATTTGCGATGACGAACATGGCAAGATCCTGCTGATCACCGGCCCGAATATGAGCGGGAAAAGTACCTATATCCGCCAGGTCGCGCTGCTGACCCTCATGGCGCAGATCGGGAGTTTCATCCCCGCCCGTCAGGCCAGAATAGGGATCGTGGACCGGATATTCACCCGGGTCGGCGCAAGCGACGAGCTGGCTCGCGGGCAGAGTACATTCATGGTCGAAATGACGGAAACCGCCCGGATACTGAATATGGCGACGCGCAAAAGTCTCGTCATTCTCGATGAAATCGGCCGGGGAACGAGCACCTACGACGGTATTTCACTGGCGTGGGCGATTATCGAGTTTCTTCACGAAAGGATCAACTGCCGGACCCTTTTCGCGACGCATTACCACGAACTGACCGATCTTTCCGATTCGTTCCCGCGGATCCGAAACCTGAACGTGGCGGTGCGTGAGTGGAATGACGAGGTTGTTTTCCTGCATAAGATCATCGAGGGCGCGACCGACAAAAGCTACGGAATTCACGTAGCGCGGCTGGCCGGAGTCCCGAACGAGGTCCTGGACCGTGCGACGCAGATCCTGACGCAAATGGAAGCCCGCCAGGACGAACTGAGAAACAAAGAAATCGACGAATCTTCAGAAGCAGAAAACCCGAAAGAAAAACCGGCACCGAAACCAGTCAAACCGGCAAAGATCCGACCAGCCGTTCAAACGCGCGTGGCAGACGTCCAATACCTGCTGTTCGACCCGCAGGAGCCGCCTGTGGTTGAAGAACTGCGCAAAATCGACGTAAACCACCTGACTCCCATGCAGGCGCTTGCGCTGGTGGCGAAACTGAAAGAAATGATCAAATAAAGATCGGCGCCAAAAATAAACGAAACGGGAAAAACGAGCTTCATTGAACACCCGTCTTTCCCGTTCTTTCTTCGTTCTCAAAGGGTTTTCATCAACCGAACAGGCCACCCTGACCGCCAGAATCACGTCCACCGCGGAGCTGACCGCCATTGGCTTTCGGACGTTTGATCGGCTTGAACTCACGGGCTTCCGCCTTCTTTTGATCCTTTGCTTTTTCTTCTTCAGACTTTTCCGGCACAGGCGGAGCTTCAATCAACGCTTTCATGGAAAGACTGATTTTGCGTTTCTTCGCATCAATCGAAAGGACTTTGGCGGTAACAACATCACCGACATTCACCACGTCCGTCACTTTTCCAACCCGATGATTGGTCAGAGCGGAAATATGAACCAGGCCCTCGATCATCGGCTCAAGCTCGACAAACGCGCCAAACTCCGAAATCCTGGTGACTTTACCCGTAACGGTCGAATCAACCGGATATTTTTCTTCGACCGTGGACCACGGATTCACCTGCATATCGCGGTAGGCGAAGCTGATTTTCTTTGTTTTTTCGTCGATTTTTTCAATACGGACGGTGATTTCGTCGCCTTCCTTCAGGACGTCAGACGGGTGCTTGATCCGATCCCAGGAAAGCTGGCTGATGTGCAGAAGACCGTCAACTCCGCCAATATCGACGAACACACCGAAGTCCATAATTTTGCGGACCACGCCCGTATGAACCTGCCCCACCGCCAGAGATGCCAATAACTCTTTGCGTTTCGCATCACGTTCCTTATCGAGGACCTTGCGGCGGCTCAGAATCAGTTTACGAAGTTTTGGATCCACTTCTATGATGATACACTCGATTTTCTGACCGACATACTGCTCAATATTTTCAACCGGACCGGAACAAATCTGGCTCATCGGGATGAAACCGCGCAGGCTCTTCACCTTGCATTCAAGTCCACCTGTGTTACTGGCGGTAACGGTGACTTCCAACTTCATACCCTTTTCAAGGGAAGCCCAATCCGGATTCTGCACGGATGCGCCGGGAAGCGTGGCTTCAAACAGGCCGTCCGCGTTGCTTTCCTTGGTGACGACCACATCGATCTCAGAATTTTCCATCGGCGAATTCTTGAAAATCTTGAGCGGAATTTGGCCTTCGGCGGTTCCATATTTAACGAACACGTAATCACTAGCGACTTTGATGACAAGCGCTTTGATCTTCGCGTTGACTTCGAGTGTCACAGGCGCGCTGACCGACCCCTTAACCATGGCGTCAAGATCTTCAACACCGGCCATGGCTTTTTCCAGCTCGGCTTCTTCTTCGGCAGTCATCGGCGCGTGCTTGTTGATCGCGTCTTCACGAGCGCCTTTCAAATCTACCTGTGTATCAGCGGCAGCTTCAACAGGCGCAACTTCAGCAGGAGCTTCAGCCGGAGTGGTTTCAACCGGCGTGGCTTCAGCGGAAGTTTCGACTGGAGCGGCTTCAGCGGCGGCAGATTGCTGGACTGCTTCCTGAGCGGCTTCCTGAATGTTTTCCTGGGGATTCAATTCGTTGTTTTCCATTGCTAACTCCGATATAGCGCGACAGTTTGGCCGAATTACAGGCGGGTTCGGCTCCCGCAAGTTTCCGGCAAGGGGTAATTACTACGTGATTCCGTTTGGAATCTTACAGGAGTCGGGACATAAATCAAACGTCCACAAAAACTCCCTTTGAATTTATAAATTTACCACAATTTAACAACCTGTCAAGAATCAGGTCGGAAAAAAAGTCCATATTTTTTCTTTTTTTTCAGAAAAATTCCAATTTCTTTTCCAGTCTCCCTGTTTCAAGGGGCGATTTTGTGTATAATAAAAGTTTCAGAGGTTAAAAATTCCATTCCCTCTCATCCTTTTTAACGTTCAGGTCACTTATGAATTTTCAGTTTTACTGCCCCCAGGGGCATCTACTTCAGGCCGACTCAGCCTCCGCTGGAAGCATCATTTCGTGCCCGATTTGCGGGATGCAGTTCATCATTCCCGCCGCACCTGTTCAACCAGTCGTTACGCCCGTGGTTTCGGTCTCGCCCGTTTCCCAGCCCGCGGAGACTCAGGAGAAACCAGAACAGCCCCAAGAGGATGGTTTGAATTTCGCCGCCAAAGGCCAGCGCAAGAGCGTAAAAGCCGCTAATCTGGACTCTCTTCTGGAAAAAGCCCAAAACAGCGAGCCGGCTCCCGCTCCGGACGCGGACGATCCTCTCGCCAATATAACACGGCGGAAAGCTCACAAACCTGCCCCGAAACAGGCAACTTTCTCCACGGAGGAAACAAAAGAAATTCTGAGCACCGCGACGAAAAAGAAGAAAAAAGCCGAGGAACTGGATCAATTCAAAATTCCTTGCCCTAACGGTCATATACTGGAAGTGGACAAGGAAATGCTCGGCGAGCGTGTTCAATGCCCGGTCTGTCACGCGGTCTATGACCTAAAGCTGGAAAATAGTCTGGAATACATCAAAGAAAAGAAAGAGGAAGATGAACTGGAAGAGGCCCGACTGGGGAAAATCTGGATCCAGCGCGCGATCATCGCGGGGGTTTTGCTCCTTTTGTTCCTCATCATCCTGATGTGCACGTGAGCCGGGAAAATCCCGAAGGATTCAGACCAGCTCCGCTTTTTTCAGCTGCTCGTCGGAATCCTGCATAAGCTGGTGAAATTCGGGCCGGGTACGAACCAGGTTGAAATCCGGCTCGTGATCCACGAATTCACGGAATCCCGGATTGAGATGCAGACACCGCGCGAGATACTTCAGGCATTTGTCCGTCTGTTTCGCCAAGGCGTGGTAGCTGGCCAAATTGTAAAGTACCACCGGGTTGTTCGGCTGGAGAATTAAAGCGTTTTCGAGAGACTCGATCGCCAGATCACACCGACCGACCCGTTTCTGACACATACCGATGAGGAGCCAGTAACTGATTTCCATCGGCTCGAGCAAAACGGCCTGGCCTAACGGAAACAGCGCGTCCCGGTACTTTTTCAGTTCAAAAAGAGCCGACCCCTCCAAATAAAGAAGATGAGGCGAAAAAGGAAGGTGAAGAGCATTGGCGGCTTTCACTTCGGCCAACGTGCGTAAAGGAAGCCCCAGCTCCAGGTACCCTTCAGCACGGAGTGTGATTTTGTTCAGTCGAATGGCGTCGAAAGAATCCGTCACAAGGTCCTCCTCCGTTTCCTCTGCGCGAAAGCAATGATTCCTTCAATCCTCAAAAAAGTTTCTGCTAAAAATCACTATTTCCTTTATTATAGCTCAAAAGTCCTGAATTTCAACTATTTCCCCGCCTTTAGAGAAATTTTTTGAGAAAAAAGTGAAAAAAATTTCAGAAAATTCAAAAAATTTGGAATATTTTTAGACGACTCCCCCGGTCATCCAGAAAAAATGATCCAGAAAACTCTTCCGGGGGCAATATTTAGAATTCCTCGTATATCCTCTGGTACTCCGCGAGCATCTTTCTTTCCGTAAATTCCTCCTCGAAGCGTACCCGGGCATTCCGCGCGATCATCGTCGCCCACGGCGGGTCACAAAGAAGGACATTCAGATGGGCCGCGATCTGTTCCCAGTCACCCGACTCGGCCAAAAGGCCATTTTCTCCGTTGAAAACGACCTCGGGAATTCCGCCGACGTTCGTCGCTACGACCGGAACATTCGACGCGAAAGCCTCCAGGATCGTGAGGGGGATCCCCTCGCTTTTGCTCGTCAGGAGAAAAACGTCCGCAATCTGAAGCAAATCGGAAACGTCCGTACGTTCGCCGAGCAGCCGGACCCGTTTTTCAAGGCGCATTTCAGAAATCATCTTTTGCAGCGGTTCCAGCTCCGGCCCGTTTCCGGCGAGCAGAAGTACCGGTTTTCGCGCCTCACCCGCCATCGTCTGGAGCCGCTTCATGGCCCGCAGCGCCGTGGCATGGTCTTTAATGGGATCAAGACGCGCAGTAAAGAGGATCACGTGTTCATCCTTTAGTCCCAAAGACTCCCGCAGTGTTTTTTTCTGTGCCTCGGTCAAACGGTTTTGAATGAATCGATTTTCGTCCACGCCGTTTCGAATGATCTGCACACGATCGGCAGGGATTCCCTCGTTTTGGATGATAGCGTCGCCCACCGACTGACTTACCGCCGTAACACGGTCCCGGGCACTCATCAGGATGCGATTGAAAATTTTGTGTTTCCAATTTGGTTGATCCGGGTAAAAACGCCCGTGCTCGGTGAAAAGAATGGGAGGTTTCCGACAGAAAAACCCTCGTGCGCCCATGGCGTAAAAATAGGGTGTGTACTGATGAGCGTGTACCAACTGAACGTTATATTTCTTCCAGAGACGGGCAATATGGCGCATGCACCCCAGATCAAACCCCGGTTTTCGGCCAAGGATTTCGACCGGGAACCCCGCCAGACGCATTTCCACGGCCCGGGTCCCTTCCGCGTCGAGGCAGAAAAACACAAATCGCCACCGTTCATCCTGAAGCTGACGAGCCAGACGCGACGCCAAAATCTCCGCTCCGCCAACGTTCAGCGTGTGGAGCAGCTGACAAACGGTAACAGGCTGTGTAACCATGGGAATTCTTTCAGGTAATTAAGTTAATTTCACTCTGGGGTTTGCCGGACTATTCCAGAAAGATTTTCTCTCCCTTAAAAACAGTTCCAGCGGGAATTTTTTCCCGAACTGTTTCCGCGTCGAGGGCGAATGATGGCGCGATTTCCACTTGGGCGTCTTCCGGAACAGACGCTCCAGCGCGACGAATCCACGAAGCGTACAAGGCGCTCAGGTGGTTTCGAACAAGTTCCGGGTCTTTTTTGAGCGTTGCGAACACCTCGAACCGATCTGCTCGGGCGGCTACGGGATTTCTTGCGTAAGGAAGTATGTCAAAAATGAACCGTTCCGGCTTGATCCCCCACTCTTCTCCGTTTCGGGTCTGAATTTTCTTGATTGGGAGATGGTACGGCAAAAAACCCGGTTCTTCCTGGATCCTCCGAGCCATTCGTTCAAGAAAATCGAGCTGGATCAGGTGGTTTCCAATGCTTCCGGCCCAATACTTCAAAGTCCCTCCAAGGTTGGTCTCTATCGCCATGGTTGCGGGGAAATCGAGGTACTCGACTACCCGAAGTGTTTTTCCTTCCGCGTCGCCATGCACGAGATTTCCCACCAGTTCCAGACCATCGTTTTTCTCCACGATGATGGAACTCATTTCACTCTTTCGAAGCAGGTGTTCCTCCAAAAAGCGTTCATTCAAAACCAAAGCGATTGGATTATCGACGTGGAGCGTATTGATCGTTTCGATCCCATGCATCCGCATATCGTCGGCGGCGCCGCTAGTCTGTAAGGCGGTGATCAGTCCACCATGACCATCAGGCCCCACGCAAATTTTACCGTCAGGCTGGTAAAAAACTGAGCCATCCCGGGGATTCAGCGAGGGCAACTCACTCTGGGAGAAGAAGAAAAAATCAGCTTCGGAAAGGCCAAACCACCGATTTTCACGGAAATACTCAATCGTCGGCTCGTGGGAGACCCGGTTCGTCATAATGTACGTCCGAATATCGACTCCGTAATACTGGCGCAAAACCGCGATCTTTTCGGAGTGAACCTGAAACAGGGATTTCCCCGTCACTGGCATAATGGGGAACGTGCCTTTGGGTTCCAGCCGACCGAGCCGGGACCCCATGCCTCCGGCAAGGATCACGATTCCCGTTTTTCCGGCTCGAATAAACTCCTCCGATTTTTGGGAGAGATGAAAAATCTGAAACCGCGGCAAATCGATGAAATCGTCACCGAGGGGCCAGACATCATCCAAACCCACATCTTTTTTGGGGGTTCTGGATTCCTGGAACTGTCGAAACATTTCGACATTCCCGTCTCGGTCATCGTAATTTTGCGGATTTTCGTTCATCGACTTCTCACCATTTACATTAAAGTCCCACACTTCTATTGTAGCTGAAAATCGAAAAGTTTCAAGGCCCACTGGAAAAAGAACCAAATCCCTTCCCCACCCCTTTAATTTTTCAGAATTTATGGTACAATGTTTTCAGGACAGGAGTATTTTTCATTTTTGACCCAAGGACCAAATTATGCTGAACACCGACGAAATCCTTTCTACGATTGAAATGCTGCACGCGGAACACCTGGACGTGCGTGCGGTTACGCTAGCCCTGAACGTGAACGACTGTACGGCCCCGACCGCCGACGGCGTTGCGAAGAAACTTCTGACCAAAATCTCGACTTTTGCCGGGAAACTCGTCCAGACCTGCGACCAGATTGGCGCGAAATACGGCATTCCCGTCATCAACAAGCGTGTGGCTCTTTCACCCATCTCAACGCTTCTGGCCGGTCACGGGACCTCCGCCCCTCTGAAAATCGCGCGAGCTCTTGATCAGGCGGCTCAGGAATGCGGCATCGATTTCGTTGGCGGTTTCTCGGCGCTCGTCCATAAAGGGATCACCCCGTGGGAAGACCTTCTGATCCGCTCTCTGCCGGAAGTCCTTTCGGAGACGAAGCAGGTCTGCTCGTCCGTCAACGTCGCCTCCCGCAAGGCCGGGATCAACATGAACGCGGTCAAAATGATGGGCCAGATCGTCCACGACATCGCGTTCGCGACCGAATCCATTCGGGGCTTTGGCTGCGCGAAACTCGTCATTTTCTCGAACATTCCCGAGGACAGTCCGTTCATGGCGGGCGCCTACATGGGGGCGGGCGAGCCGGAAGCCGTCATTAATATCGGCGTCTCCGGACCCGGCGTCGTGAGCAGCGCGCTGAACCGCTTCAAAAGCCTGCACCACGGCGAAGTCACGCTGGACCAGCTCGCTGAAGAGATCAAGATCACAAGTTTCCGCGTGACCCGCGCCGGCGAGCTGATCGGCCGTGAAGTGGCGAAAGAGCTCGGCTACGAGTTCGGGATCGTGGACCTTTCACTCGCTCCGACACCCACCGTCGGCGACAGTGTGGGGGAGATCCTCAAAGCGCTTGGAATCGCGAAAATCGGCGCGCCCGGTTCCACTGCCGCCGTTGCCATGCTGAACGACGCGGTGAAAAAAGGCGGCCTTTTCGCCTCCAGCTCAGTCGGTGGTTTGAGTGGCGCGTTCATCCCGGTCAGTGAGGATTCTGCCTTGGCCGACGCAGTCGGAAAAGGGACGCTGGTCCTTGAAAAACTCGAGGCCATGACCACCGTCTGCTCGGTCGGGCTCGACATGATCGCGATCCCCGGCGAGACGAAACCGGAAACGATCTCCGCCATCATCGCGGACGAAATGGCCATCGGCGTAATTAATAACAAAACGACGGCCGCGCGTATCATCCCGGTCCCGGGCGCCAAGGCGGGCGAGATCGTCAACTTCGGCGGTCTGTTCGGTTCCTCGCCGATTATCGAGGTGCGAAACGATGGCGGAAGTGAGGAATTCATCGGCCACGCCGGACGAATCCCCGCGCCTCTCCAGTCGCTTACGAACTAGTTTCCCCGTCTCCCGAAAAAGAAAACCATGAGCACGCGCATCCTGCACAAGATCGTGATTTTGTTGACCGTCGTTTTTTTTGGCGTCGGTCTCTACCTCTATGTCACGACAGACCGAAATCTTTTTACGGCCATTTTTCTGCGTGCAGGTTTCATCTTTTTCATCGCCGCGTGCTTTTGGAAATGGATCCTTCGTATTCCGCCCTGGGCCCAGATCGGCTGGCTCCCGCTCGTCGCGGCAGTCATCGCGTGGCGGCCCTTTTTACTTAAATTCGCCATTCCAACCTCTCTTGTTCTGATCCTTTTAAGCTCTCCTTTGGGAAGAGGGGCTTACAAGAAAAAGAATTGGCGCGACTTGAAGAAGTCCTTTTCGGGACCGGCTCCCTCCCCGGGCCAGTCTAAACCTGAGTCAAAGCCTGATCCGGAACACAAGCCCGTCGTAGAAGTTCTGACGGAACCTGAACCTGAACCGAAGCCGAAGCAAAAGGAGAAGCCACTTTACGGCCCCAATGCGCAAAACGCCATGTTTCGCGCACTGAGCCGTGCCGCTGGACGCCAGGTCGGGAAGATGATGAAGAAAAAAGATAAGAAAAACTAAACTGCGGGGACGATGCTTCCAGCGTCGTTAAAAACTGCGGGGACGATGCTTCCAGCGTCGTTAAAATTTGCGGGGACGATGCTTCCAGCGTCGTTAAAAAACCTCGATGAATTTCATTTTCGCCCCGGAGTGCATCCCGGCCGCAGCGTACAGAACCCCATCAAAACAGGTGATCCCCGTCCAAATCGAAACGGCGCCGAAAACGCTCTCGGCCGGGCCGAAACTGCTCCGTGTCAGGGTTTTCACGTCGGAGCCGTCCGAAACGATCGTCTTCATGACGCTGTTCGGGTCGCCTTTGGCCGCCGAGTCTTCGTCCGTCTGGAAACTGACGGCCAGCCGTCCGTCCGGCAGCTCGGCAATGCCCGGCGCGCCCGCCTTGGAATTCAGCGTCCCGGGCCTGAAAATCTCCACCGGCTCCGACCAGTTTTTGCCGTCCTCCGAATAAATCGAGCAAATGACGAACGGAAATCCCTCGGACGCGCAGTGCGTGCTTTCGATCACGCAAACGTACACGCCCGAAGAAAGTCGCGTCCAGACCGGCATCCCGTCGCGGGAGCGGTGCCGATTCCCGTCGGAAACGACCGTCCGGCCGGTCCACTGCTCACCGTCCCAGACTTTGTACTCGATGTTCTGAAAGCCGGACTTCATGACCGAGGCCGCGTCGTTGGCGTAGAAGCAGACCAGTTTGCCGTTGAGTGTTCCAAGGCATGGTTCCCAGACGCCCCCGCGTGGTTCCCGGTACTCGGCCACGGTGGAGTGGTGCTTCCAGCTCCGGCCCTCGTCCCGCGAAACGCTGACCTGCAGCGACGTGTAAAGCTCTTTGGCCCCCCTCTTAACCGCGCGGTAGGCGAGGTAAAGATTCTGGCCTTCACGGTAAAAATTGACGTTGGCGCACCGTTTATCCGGCCAAAACGACGCCTGAACGGGTTCCGTCCACGTCTCGCCACGATCGGCGCTGGCCAGGGTCTGGATCCCCTCCGAGGTTTCGATCCCGGCCAGGATCCGCCCGTCGGACAAACGGCACACGCGCGGCGCAAACCCGCATTTTGAAATCAAACGCTCGACCCCATCCGACCACGAAAAACCGCCCGGCTCTGCAAACGCGGACGCACTCAAACCAACCAGCGCGCAAAGAACCACAGTAAATCGGAAAACGGCAAAAAACGTCTTGTTTCTCATGAGGCGGCAGTATCCGGGACTTGGGGAGACTTCTGAAAACCTGGTTTTATTATAATCGAAGCCGAAAATCCTGTCAAGGAGGCGAAAACCCGTCACGTTTATAAAATCCGGTACACGCGACAATCAGTCCCACAAAAAACGACCAAAACCGCTATAGGCCCCGCGGATCGGGCGGATGAGGCGGATGGGATTTTAAAAACACCATACCCGTTTCACTTTCACCTTTTATTTAAACACGGATTTTCACGGATTTAATGGATTCAAAGGATTTCGTTTTGTTCGATCGAAAATCCCTTTAAATAATCCGTGGAAATCTTTTTAATCCGTGAAAATCAGTGTTTAAATTGAAGTTTGCAGCATGCTGGACGTGAACTTTGGCTAGGCCACCCCTTGCAATTTCTCCCCCACGTGCTAAACTAAAGAAAAACGTTTTTTCCACTCCCGGAGGGCCACCCCCATGCGCCGTTTTTTCATTCCCCTGATCAGCTTTTTGCTCCTCCTTTCCCCGTCGATCTGCTTCTCCGACCCGACCAGCCGGGACTCGTTCGAGTGGGAAGGGACGAAAATCACCATGTTCTACGGCGACGAAACCGACGTCGTGATCCCCGACGGCACGACCGAGATCGGAAACCGCGCTTTCTACCAATGCTCTTCCCTGAAATCCGTCGTCATTCCCAAAGGCGTGACGAAAATTGGAAAGGAAGCGTTCCAGGAATGCACGTCCCTGAAATCCGTCATCATTCCCGAAGGGGTGACGAAAATTAAAGATCGTACGTTCATGGAGTGCAGGAAATTAAACTCCGTCATCCTTCCCAAAAGTGTAACGGTAATTGATTTTGAAGCGTTTGAGGAGTGCCGTTCTTTGACCTCCATCGAGATCCCCAACGGCGTGACCGAGATCGGAGATTACGCTTTCATGGACTGCAAGTCTCTGAGTTCCGTCGTCATTCCTGGAAGAGTGACCGAGATCGGAGCCAACGTGTTCTTTGGGTGTAAATCCTTAAAAACCGTTGAGATTTCCAATGGAGTGAAAAAAATCTGTTATTATGCGTTCGATGGCTGCCGTTCCCTGACGACCATCAACATTCCCGACAGTGTAAAAGAACTTGAAGAAGGAGTATTTTGGGGTTGCCCGGCATTAAAAGAATGGCCCATTTCCCCGACTCACCCCCATTTCCAAAGCGCCGGGGCCGGTTTGCTGACCAAAGACGGCAAAACGTTCCTTTCCTGTCTGTGTTCGGCCAAAGAGTACCAGATCCCGGAAGGGGTGGCGACGATCAACGACAACGCTTTTTACGACTGTAACCTCTTAACCTCCGTAACCATTCCCAAAAGCTTGACGGAAATCGGAGAGAGTGCGTTCAGCTGCTGTAACGACCTGACCACGGTCGTGATTCCCGACAGCGTGAAGAAAATCGGAGGGAGCGCGTTTCGGGCGTGTACTTCCTTGCGGACTGTCGTGATCCCCGACAGCGTGACGAAAATTGAAATGTGGACGTTCACCGCCTGCAAGTCTTTGACCTCGGTCGTGATTCCCGAGAGCGTGACGGAAATCGGAGCGAGCGCGTTTTATGAGTGCGTTTCGTTAACGTCCATCACCATCCCCGGAGGCGTGAAAACGCTTGGAGACTCGGCCATTCGCGGCTGCAAGGCCTTAAAATCCGTTACCATTTCCAAAGGGGTGAAGGTCATTGGATTGGGCTGTTTCCAGGAATGCCCGGCCTTGACGTCCGTCGTCATTCCCGACGGCGTGACGGAGATCGGCACTTGCGCGTTCAGCCGCTGCGACGCCCTGACCACGGTCGTCATTCCCGAAAGCGTGACCGAGATCGGACTCTGCGCGTTCTACGAGTGCCCGAACCTGACGATCCACGCCCCGAAAGGGTCGAAGGCGGAAGAATACGCGAAGGAAAACAATATTTCGTTTCAGGCGAAATAATACGGGGACGACGCTTCCCGCGGCGTCTTTAAATTCATAATTCTTAATTCTTAATTCATAATTTGAAACGACGCTGGAAGCGTCGTCCCCGTAATTCCTTTTCTTCCGTCCCCAAAAAACCCCGAAAAATTCTCCCCCGGTCTCTTGATTTTCTGTTCATTTATGGTAAAATAGTAGAGATTCCACTTTTACCCCTTTTCCCTAAACAGAAACGGATTTGATCTTATGGCTTGGGAATACAGCGAGAAAACGA
>JAFTCU010000069.1 GCA_017454585.1 Thermoguttaceae bacterium
GTCGTAGCCGAGCTGCTAGGCGCGCATCGCGATCACGAACTTGGCGGCACAGTCGCCGGTCTCGGCGACCACGCGCAGCTGGAGGTGCGACTTCGAACACGCCGAGACCACTTCACCCAGGAGTTCCGCGAACTTGGCTGCGTGTTCGGCTTCCTCGAACGCTCTGCGCTTGTATGCTTCGGCGATTTCAGGGTAGACTTCGCGGTCCGCCTGACGGCTCATCGCCAGGTACATGCCGACCTCGGCACACTCACCGGCGAAATGGGCTTTCAGGCCCGCGGTGACTTCGGCGTCTTCGACTTTGCCGTCGCCGATTTTATGAACGGAAACGAATTCCGGGAGGTTCAGCTTGCTGCAGCCGCCTTCGGTGGCCGTCGTCGCGGTGGTTTCCGGCATGACGTCAAACATTTCTTTCCCAACGCCGCAGACCGGGCATTTTTCCGGGGCTTCCGGGCCTTCGTGAATGTAACCGCACTCTTTGCAGATGAATTTCATTGAGTCTCTCCTGAATGAAATGGTTTCGTAATCCTCAGAGGTTCCGTGAAACGTTTCCTTCGGGCCTCCAAAGGGTAAAATAGTAAACCTGAATTTGTTATATTATACTAAACTCTTCCAGTTTGTCAAGGGGCGGAGAAAGTTAGGGGTGAGGAGTTAGGAGTTGACGCTGGCGCGTAACGTTAGCTTCAGAAAGAGTTCAACCTTGAAAAAGCGCGTAATTCCGGCCTCCGGCCTCCATTACCGCCTTCCATTTCACTCCTCACTCCTGACTAAATTTCACCACTTGTTCCGGTGCACCTTCTCCTCTTTGTACCGGTCCGTGACGACGGGCAGGGGGTTCGCCGGGCGGCCGACCACCATGATGCTGTGCGCCACCACCGAGTTGGGGAAGTTGAAGTACTTCCTGAAACGTTCCATCCGGTCCTCCTGTGGGTAGATTCCGGCCCAGACGGCGCCGTAACCCAGACCGTGAGCGGCCAGGAGCATGTTCTCAATGCAGGCCGAGCAGTCGAGCATCCAGTTTCCCGGAGCGTGTTCCAGGTCACGGTCCGCGCAGAGGATGATGGCGTGCGAGGCGTTCCGCAGCGACGAGATGTACGGGTGGAGCTTCATCAGGTCGGGGAAGAGTTTCCGGTCGTCCACGACGATGAAGTGCCACGGCTGGGCGTTCAGGGCCGAAGGCGCGAACGTGCCGCACTCGATGATCTCGCGGACCTGGTCGTCGGGGATCCGCTCTCCATTGAACTCCCGCACACTCCGGCGGGTTTTAAGGGCCTGGAACAGTTCCATGGTTTTCTCCTTGGAATCCGTTAAAGGATCAATTTGGTTACAAAATATTAAAGGAATTTCCCAAAAACTCCCCGGATGAACACCAGGCCCGTTTCACTTTCACCTTTTTTTTAAACACGGATTTCCATGGATTTAAGGGATTAAAAGGATTTCTTTTTATTGGAGTGAAAATCACGAAAAGGCACTTAAAACCCCCTTTAAATAATCCGTGGAAATCCTTCTAATCCGTGAAAATCCGTGTTTAAATTGAGGTTTGAATCAGACTGCGCTTCCGGTTGGGAAAAGGGTTTGAAGTTTGGAGCTTCCTTAAACGAATCTGGGCTCGCGGACAGCGGACACGGACAAAAAAAGTATGGTTTTCTGTCCGTTGTCCGCTGCCCGCGGCTCATTAGTCGGGTTTACTTTACGCAGTTTAACATGAACTCGACGATCGGGGCCGGGTCCTTCAGCGAGTGCGGGTGATGGTCGCAGCCGGGTTTCAGGATCAGGTCGCATTTTCCGCCGGCTTTCTTGTAGTTTTCCATCAGGATCGCGCCGTTTTCGTCCCAAGGGACCACTCGGTCCGAATCGCCCGCCACGATGAAAATCGGAACGTGATGTTCCGCCAGAACGGTACAGGTCTGAACTGGCATTTTGGCCGGGTCAGAGAGTTCTTCCTCAGTCATGTTGAAGACGGTCTGGGCCTGCTTCCAGCTTCCCGGGTCACCGATTCCTTTGCCTTTTCCTCCGGGCCAGCTCTTCAGGTCGCAGACGGGTGCGTCAATATACAGGCCCGCGACTTTGTCAGGATTGGCGATGGCCCAAGTCAGGGAGCAGACTCCGCCGCGGCTCATCCCGAGAAGGACGGGTTTAGGGCTAAAGCCGTAATTTTTGGTGAGCAGGTCGTACAGTGAGGTACGTTCCTCGATACACTTTGGCGAGCCGAGCAGGTCGCTGGTCCCGATCCAGGCGACATACCAGCCATGGTTGAGCATGGCGATTTCGGTTTGAGGTTCATGACCAAAGAAGACGGCGCGCCAAACCCAGGGGTTCCCGGCGGCGGGTTCTTTCGGACAAACGACTTTGGCGGGCCGGCCGTTAATGTCGAACTGGTAGCAATCGAAGCCCTGCCAGGTGGATTTTGTCCCGGGAAAATCAGCTGCAAGGGAAACGATCGCAAAAGCAAAGAGCAAAACAGTGGAAAGAGCCAGAGAGAAAACGCGGGTCATGGCGGGCCTCCAGGAATAAAACGGGTTGGATGGGAAAGTACAAAAACGTTTCCTTAAAACGTTCCTTTTCATTTTAACCTTTTCCGGCCAAACGTCAAGCGACTCGTTGACAATTTTTTCGATTTTTAGGGTAATTTAGGAGAAAAAAGTATTTTTTTTGAAAAAGAAACAGAAAAAAACACCTTGGGTCTATTCCAAAATCTCACGGGAATGGTAAAATAACAGGATACGATCTTCTGAAAATTCATCCCCAACCCCTTCGTGGAGAATTGGTATGCTTCCCGCAGTCCGTTCCTTTTTTATGACCGCTTTTTTATTCCTGGTTTTTACCGGAATCGCCTGCCGTCACGCCTCGAAGGATAATCTGCCCCGTATGTCCGGCGAGGATGTTTCTTCTACCGTTTTTGACGAAACCGGGGAAATCACGGAGGAACCTGCTAAAGATTTACGGGAAGAACTGGCCGATGATGTGGGTGGGGAAGCTGTGGCTCAGGATGAAACTAAGCGTCCAACCCGAGGCACATTTTTGGGACTTGAAGAAATGGTTTCCGTTCAGAGCATTCTGGACAAAATGACCTCGGCCTATCAGAACGCGCGGACATACAGGGATTTAGGGGAGATTATACTCCGCTGGAAACAGAACGGCCAGACTCGTGAACGAAGGACGGTGTACCGAACGAACTTCCAGAGGCCGAATGGTCTTCTGCTTGAGGTGGGCCAGACACAAATCCTTGCGAATGGAAAACTTTTATGCGCCTATACGCCTGAAATGCCGGGGCTGATTCTGCAAAAGCCGTGCCCGAAAGAGATTTCTTTGTTCGATTTTTTGAGTGAACCGGAGATTTACTGGGCCGTTACGGAGGTGGAATCGAGTCGGTTCTGCAATCTTCCGCCGCCGTTGGTCTTGCTGATGAGTCCAAACCCGTTGGCGACTTTTCTTTATCAGGGAGACCCGAACGCACAGACTCAGCTCGTATTGCTCGAATCGGGAAAAATCGGAGAAAACGAGTGTTTCCGAATCGCGATTGAGAAGAATGACGAAGAATCGATTTTCTGGATCGATAACCAGACGTTCGTTCTTCGCAGGGTTGAACTGCCGTCCCAGATCATTCAAAAGGATAAAAAAAAGCCCGAGGATGAGGAGGAAATGACCCTCACGCTTGAGTTTAATGAGGCGGAATTTGATTGGGTGGGGGTTTTGGCCGTGAATGTTCCGGAACAAGCGGTTCCTGTTACGTCATTTACGGCCCCTCAAATTAAAATCCTTGGAAGCGAGTTCCCGAAGTGTCAGTTTCGTGGGATTGACGGGCGGGAGCCCACTGTGTATGACTATCAGGGCAAGAATCTTTTCTGCTTCTTTTGGAGCATTTACGCGACGAACACGTTTAAGTTTCAGGGCCTTGAGCGGCTTTATAAACAGTTCTCAGGGGCAGAAAAACTCGTCTTCATGGGAGTAAACATTGACCCGCCGAGTGTCCCGAATGAAAAAGTGCTTGCATCGGCTGAGAAATTTGGCCTGACGTGCCCGCTTGCGCGCAGTACGGATGAGACCATCACGAGAATGCTCCAGAACGGTGAGGCGTTTTCCTGTTTCCTCGTGGACGAACGTGGAATCATTCAGTTTTGTGACGGCTTAAGTTCCTTTCAGCCGGTCGCCCGGTATGCGCGAAGGATACAGTCGGTCCTGGGAGGAAAAGAGATTTACAAGGATCTGATCCAGGAGATCCAGGCACACGAAGAAGCCTTCCAGCAGAGTGTCCGTCAGTGGGTTGAAAATGGAATATTCCTGAAAGAGGCAGATTTTAACCCGATTACCATTTCGGAAAAGAGGATTGCGCCTGCTTCAGAGCCGGTCCTGTGCCAGAAGGAAACCCTTTGGACCGTGGCAGGGCTAAAGTCTCCGAGCTGGATTCTGCCGTTTGAGCCGAAAAAGACCATCTTTGTTTTGGAACAGGGGAATAGTGTCGCTGAAATCGATCAGGATGGGAAAATTGTCGACCATCACATGATCGAGCTTACTGAAAATGAGTTCCTGACGAAAATCGGGGTTTACTCCTCGGAGGAATCCGGGAAGACCAGCTTTGTTTTGCTCGGGAAAAGGCTTTACGTTTATGATTCGGACTGGAAACTTCAGACGGTTTATCCCTCCCCAAAGAGTGACGCACCGAAAAAAGCGCTTTCGGACGCCCTCGCGGGAGACTTGGACGGAGACGGGAAACCGGAGATTTACGCTGTATTTCAGGATGAGGCCGGAATAAGAAAGCTGGATTTGGCGGGAACCGAGCTGGAAAAGAAGGAGACGGAGTCGAATGTTCTTCAGCTTGCCTCGGCGCGAATCAGTGGGCAGATGCGTCTTTTGTGTGTGGAGCAGAGCGGTAAGATCACCGTTTACGATCCTCAAAATATGGAGTGCGAGAAAACCCTGGAAATCCCACGGCGGACGTTGAATTCCCTTGTGGTATGTGATTCCTGTGAGAGTGGAACCGATTCTCTGGCAGCAACGGCCATCAATCCAAACGGGAAAATCCGCGCGCTGGGCATTTCGGACGAAGGAGATGAAAGCTGGAATATTGAACTTCCCGATTATTTGTACCAGAGGAATATCCCGAAGATCCAACCATTCTTCTGTCTCAATGAAGATGAACTTGAAAGCGGCTGGGTCCTTTTGGGAGCAGATTCGTCGGTATTTCTCGTTGAACCGGATGGACTCCTGATCGACCAGTTCCACTTCGGGAAAATCATCGTGGGCTGCGCCTCGGCGATTTTTGACGGAACGCCGATTCTGTTCCTTGCCTCCCCAGACGGTGTCTGTGCGCTGGAATTTCAAAGATAGTTAGGAGTTCGGAATTAGGAGTTAGGAGTTGACGCTTCGCGTAACGTCGCCTGCAGAAAAATTTTACCCCATAAAAGCCGAAGGCTTTTCCAACTCCTAACTCCTCATTTCTAACACCTCACTCTTCAAAGTAGATCGGCACGTTCTTCACTTCTGTCACGCCGTCGAGTTTCTCGCCGTAAATGCCCGTGGCCTTTTGGAATGTGAACGGGATCTTCACAGGAGTGTTTTCTTTCGAGAGCGACCAGGCTGCGTACACCTTCGTGGAATCCGGACGGCGAATTTCGTAAACGGCCAAATCGTCGGTGAAGTATTTCTTCGAGCGTTTCACCACGGCGCCGGACGTGAACCCGCTCAGAATCGCCGAGGCCTGAAAAGCCGCCTTGGGCTGGAACTGATACGAGTCGTGGTGGATGATCCCGAAATTGTTCTCGTTGTACGTCGGGTCGGTCCCGTCATTTTTCAGGTCGTACCAGAAAAACTCCTGAACTCCCGGAACGGAGCGGCAGGTCAGCGCGGCGCGGACGAACATTTGGGCCTCAAGATCCTCTCGGACGGCGGCGTCTTTTTGGGGGAACCCGTTCACGCCGTCATGCGTGGGCCAGCCCAGTTCCGTGAGCCAGAGTTTCGGCTCGGCGCACCCGTTGGCCTTCATGCAGTCCAGAACTTTTTGGAGGTTTTCGACCATTTCGGCCTCTTCCGGCGAGCGCGGGTACTCGTACGGATGGACAGAAAACGCGTCGCAGTACTTCATTACGCCGAGCTTCATTTGAGCCTCGATCGCCCAGAAATGGTACGTGTGATGGTCCCCGCCGCCGCCGATGATGAAGCAGTCCGGATCCACTTCCCGGAGGGCTTTCGACGCAGCCGCGACCAGTTTCACGTAATTCTCGGGCGAATTATTCTTTTGGTCCCGGAAACTACCCATTCCGCAGCCGCCCGTCCACTCGTTCCAGATCTCGTAGTATTTGATCCGGCCCTTGAAGTGTTCGGCAATCGCTCGGCAGTAATTCGCGAAGCCCTGGACCGCTTCGTCCGAGTGCGGGAAGTCACCGCCGTCGTAGTGCCCGTTGGCGTAGTCCAGGATCAGGAGCGGCTCCAGCCCTTTTTCCCGGGCCTCATTGACGTACTGGTCCCAGTACGGGTCAAACTCGTACTTTCCCTTTTCGCGCTCGCACCGGCCCCAGCCCATTTCGTCGCGGAAGAAACGAATGCCGGCCGGCGGGAGGAATTTCTGCGTTTCCAGATTCCAGCCCTGCGCGTAGTGCGTGCAGACTCCGAGCCAGTCGTCGAAGCGGCTTTCCTTCGGAAGCACCGAGTAGGTGAATTTTACCGGCTGGCCCATCTGAACCTCGCCCGTTTCGGGGTCGGCGTATTTCGGCGTCAGGATCAGTGCCTGAAAGCCTACTTTCCGGGAGAGCGGAAGCGAGAACGAAGCGGTCCCGTCCTTCCTGAGCACGAGCGGGATCTTCGTCGCGGGCTGGTCTTGGGACGCGCTCACCTCGAGCGTGATTTCGGGAAGCTGGTCCGTTTTTCCTTCAAACTTTTTCAGGAATTCCTCAGTCAGTTTTGCCTCGAAAATCATTCCTTTCGGAACGTTCCCCACGCGATAAACGTGCGTCGGCAGACCGGTCGCAGGGGCTTCCAGTGTCAGGTGCACGGCGGGGCCCCGCTCGGTGAGCGTGATGACCGGCTCGATCGTATTCTTCCTGAAAAACTTCACGCCGTGGTACGTCACACGGACTTTTCGCGGAATGTTCGGTGCCGGGTGGTCCACCACGATGAACTCGAGCGAGCAGGGGAACTGGAGCGTCCCGTCATTGTCGCCGCCCCAGTGCGTGTCGCGGGAGCTTTCGACCGGCCCGGCCATCCATTTCCCGATGGGATCGTTGGCCCGGACCTGATGCCACTCGCCGGACGGGTCCACGAAACGGAGGTTGATCGGGAACTTCACCTCGTGGTACTGGCCGGTTTTCTCGTCCAGTTCCTCGACCAGAACGTCCACGGCCGCGACGTAGCCCGGCTTTTTGATGAAGAACGGCGTGCCGATCGAGAGGTACTCCGGCTCATTGGTCTTTGCGGTGAACTCACATTCAACCACCATCTGGTCGTCGTCTGGTTTGGAAACCCGTTTTGCGATACAGGCCTGGCCGCCTTGAGGGATCGGGTAGAACTCCGGGTCGAAATTGGCGACGGGGGCGAAACGTTTCTCGAACGTGCCCTGCGTCTCCTCCTTCATTCCCGGGACCGGATCGGCGGCGAAAAGAGGAACGGCGAACGTGAGCAACACAAGAAAAGGTACGAGTGATTTCATGGGATTGTTCCTGTTTTTAAAGGGAGAATTCATTAGGAAGAAACTTGACGAATTTTGTTATCTTACACCAATTTGAGAAAAAGTCAAGCGTTTTTCCGTTTTTTTGTGTTTTTTTCCAAAATAACGCTTTCTACTACTTGATTTTTTGTGATTTTAAGGTAAAATACAAAAAACGTGGATAGAGGTCATATATATGAATTCTGGAGACGTTTTGTAATTCATTAATAACTAGGAGGCTTTTGTGAGCGAAGGTAAAGAAGAAGCGATTGAAGTGACCGGCGTGGTTCGTGAAGCAGTCCGGGGCGCGTTTCGTGTTCAGCTTGATAACAGCGAGCATATTGTTCTGTGCCATCTCGCAGGCAAACTGCGTAAAAACTACATTCGTGTTGTGCCAGGTGACCAGGTCACCGTCGAAATCAGTCCTTATGACTTTACGAAAGGACGTATCATCTTCCGCGACCGCGGTTGAATATCTGTATTTTGTCACGAGGGAAATGTGGTAAGGACGTATTTCCCTCGTTTGATTTTTTCTTGTATGAGATGTCATATCTGACAGTCTGCGGAATCTGTACCTTTTATCTGGACTTTGCGGGAATCTGTAAATATTTCGATTTTTTTTAAAGATTGTTCCGATACGTGACATTGAAGGCCGTTACAGGAGGATTAGAGCGGTCAGGTGTTGTTTTATCGCGGTTCCTTTTGTTTGGATTTTAAAAAGGACTAAAAATGAACACTGCTTTAGTGAGTGACCCAATTTTGAATCTCGTCGTGAACGTACTTTCGAGGATTGAAGGGAAATCCGTCGATTATAAAGAACTTTCAATGGCCGCGATTGTGCGAAACGGGTATTACCTCGGATTGTCCTACAAATCTGAAAACACGTTCGTCATTTGGCGTTCCGGGTGTGATACGGTAGAATTCTATGACCGCAAAGACTGGACGCTCCTTGAATCCGTGCAGGTTTCCGATTCGGTGAATCTGGACCTGACTTCGACGTATGACTCCACGTCAGTAAGTGTCACGTGAAAACAGCAAAGAGGATAAAATAAAGGGGACTGATTCAGTCCCTTTTTTTGTGTCCATTCTTTCTAAAGAATTAATTTGTCTGAACGCTGAGCATCAGGAGTGAGAGCGGAACGTTCACGAGTCGCTGGTTGGACGAGCCGCGGAATTTGGTGTCGTAGCTGCGCAAATCCTGACGGTACGGTCCATCCACAATGACGTCCGACTCGGCAATGAGGCGGTTCCACGCCGGATTCTTGGCGCTAACCAGTTCCTCAAACGTCCAGCCAGTGTACGTCATGACGTTCAAGCCAAGCCGGTGGCATTCCCGGGCAATCGGCGCGAGAAGCCCGGCCTGAAGAAATGGTTCACCCCCTGAAAACGTCACGCCCGAAATTAAAGGGTCGTTCCGGATCCGATCCAGTATTTCGTCAGCGGTCATAAATGTTCCGCCTTCAAGACACTGCGTCTCGGGATTATGGCATCCCGGGCAATGATGAGGGCAACCCTGAAGAAAAAGCACAAAACGGATTCCCGGTCCGTCAGTAATGGATTCGGGAACGATTCCGGCGACACGTAATTTTGAGTATTCCACTTTTGAGTATTCCACTTTTTGGTCTTTGAATTTTCAGGTGGGAGATTTTTCGTTGGGAAGGCAGAATTACAGGAGCGGCTTTCTTGAGGTTCACTCTGAAAGGACGCTCCTGAAATTCTGACGATTCGTTCTTATCTGGTTTCCGGGTGCTTCACCCGTTCTTCGACTTCAGTCCGCTTCGCGTCATTGAAGCGATCGAGAGTTCCTACGAGGTAACCGGTAATTCGACGAATACGCTCGAACGGAACACCACCGTCCGACTCCCTGCGCCCGCACTTCGGGCAAACGTCGTGAATGACGCCGTTGAAGCCGCAAACCGGGTCGCGGTCCACGGGGTGATTGATGGCCCCATAGCCGATTCCCGCTTTGCGCATCGCGTGGACCACCGCCTCGAAAGCCTCCGGGTTCTGCGTCAGGTCGCCGTCCAACTCAACATAGGTGATGTGACCAGCGTTCGTCAGGGCGTGGTACGGAGCCTCCAGACGGATTTTGTCGAAAGCGGAGATCGGGAAGTAAACCGGAATGTGGAAGCTGTTCGTGTAGTACTCGTGGTCGGTGATTCCCGGCAGGACTCCGAAGCGTTCTTTGTCGATCCTGATGAACCGGCCGGAAAGACCTTCTGCCGGAGTTGCGAGCAGCGAGAAATTCAGACGCTTTTCCTCTGCCATTCGGTCCAGATATTTACGCATAAAACCGACGATTTTCAGACCGAGAGCCTGCGCTTCACCGGACTCGCCATGGTGCTTCCCGATGAGGCACTTGAGTGTTTCTGCCAGACCAATGAAACCAACGGAAAGAGTTCCGTGTTTCAGGACTTCGCCGATCAGATCGTCTTTTTTCAGTTTGTCGCTGCCAAGCCAGACACCCTGACCCATGAGGAACGGGAAATTATACACGTGCTTCGAACACTGAATGGTGAAACGTTCCAAAAGCTGATCGCAGCAGAGCGCCAGTTTCCGTTCGAGTTCCTCAAAGAACCACTCCTGATTCCCTTTGGAGAGCAGGGCAATTCGCGGCAGATTGATCGACGTAAAGCTCAGGTTTCCGCGTGAATAGGAGATTTCGTTTTCCGGGTCGTAAACGTTTCCAATGACGCGGGTCCTGCATCCCATATAAGAGATTTCCGTTTCCGGGTGACCGGGACGATAGTACTGCAGATTGTAAGGCGCATCCTGGAATGAGAAATTCGGGAAAAGCCGCTTTGCGCTGACCCGGCACGCGAGCTTGAAGAGGTCGTAATTCGGTTCGCCCTGTTTCGTGTTGATCCCCTCTTTCACCCGGTACACGTGAATCGGGAAAATGGGCGTTTCACCGTTCCCCAGCCCGGCTTCCTGCGCGAGAAGAACGTTCTTCGTCACCAGCCGTCCCTCAGGCGAGACGTCCAAACCGTAATTGATCGAAGAAAACGGCGTTTGCGCTCCGGCGCGGGAGTGCATCGTGTTCAGATTGTGGATCAAGGCTTCCATGGCCTGGTATGTTGCGCGGTCCACTTCTTTGAGGGATTCTTTCAGAGCGAATTCCTCGGCTTTTTTCGCGGTCTCGGCCGGGTATGGTTTCTGGTTCGCGAAGGAATCCGCAGCAAGCCATTTCTCAAACTCGGCAAAGAATTCGTCATGGACTTCCAGTTTCAGCGCGGTCCCTTTCTTCAGGATTTCGTCACAAGCAGCTTTCGCGCGCTCCGCCGTTTCGGGGTCCAGTAAAAGATTCAGCGCCTTGGAAAGGTTTTTGATAACACACTTCTGGAACGTCCGGATCACTCCGGGAGCCAATGCGTAATCAAAATTCGGAATGCTCTGACCGCCGTGCTGGTCGTTCTGGTTTGCCTGAATTGCGATGCAGGCCAGAGCTGCGTAGGATTGAATGTCGTTTGGCTCGCGTAATTCTCCGTGGCCCGTTCCAAACCCGCCTTTGAAAAGGCGCAAAAGGTCGATCTGGCAACAGGTCGTAGTCATGGCGTAGAAATCCATGTCGTGAATATGGATCTCGCCGTCCTCATGAGCGCGGGCGTGGGCGGGATTCATGAGGTGAGTCAGCGCAAACGCTTTTGCCCCTTCCGAGCCGTACTTGAGCATCATTCCCATCGCGGTATCGCCGTTTACGTTGGCGTTTTCACGTTTGACATCGCTTTCACGCGAGTCTTTGAACGTAATGTCCTCGTAGGTCTTCATCAGGCGGGTTTTGGCTTCACGGATTCGTGTCCGTTCCGCCCGGTAGAGCACGTAGGCGCGGGCTGTCTGCACGCAGTCGGCTTCCAACAGAACCGTTTCCACCGCGTCCTGAATCTCCTCGACGCCCGGTTCCGATTTCTTGCTTTCACGGATTTTCTGGATGACGTTCTGGGTCAGAGCGTCTAATTGACTTAATGAAATGGTTTCCCCCGATGCGCGGAACGCTTTTTCCAGCGCATTATAAATTTTTTCCTGAGTGAACGGAACGCGGCGGCCGTCACGTTTCCGAATGTATTCAAGGCTTGAAACGATTGTGTGATTTGTAGTCATATAGGAACGGATAGTTAAAAATGAACCAAGGGAGGAGTGGAAGTGATGGAAGAAATGAGACCCAGGATATTAAGGAAAACCCCCATTTCCCTTTTTCTCCCATAAATTCCATGAAACTTCATTGGGGTGAATCGATAAAATCTTTCCACGCCAAACTGGGCTGGATGCCGTGATTGTTCTGGTACTTGCCACTGGAGTAGGACTCAAAATCGCCGTCGATCGTATGGTAATAGATCTGGCAGACTTCGATTCCCGGGTAGATTTTCACGGGTTGAACGGCATGAATTTCAAGCGTCCAGTACCCCGAAAAACCAACGTCACCGAACCCCGCCGTCACATGAACGCAAAGCCCAAGCCGACCAATGGAGGAACGCCCTTCTAGCATCGGCACGAAACCCTGCGTAGCAGTGAATTCCAATGTCCGCCCAAGATACAAAACACCAGGTTCCAGAACGAGCCCCTCCTCTGGAATCGTAATGATTTTGTATTCATTCGGCTTTTTCAAATCCAAAACGGATTCAGTGTAAACAAGCAGTTCGTTATGCAGCCGTAAATTGTAACTGTTCGGATTGAGCTGCGCCTCACGGTACGGCTCAATACGAATCGTTCCTTTACGGATTTCATCACGGATTTTTAGCCCGGAAAGAATCATCTCTCTTCAATTCGGAATTACGAATCAGGAATCGGGGAATCGTGCTCCGGTACAATTTTCGGCGGCACGAGATTCCAGACGAATCCACGATTCATCATTAAATTTTGCCATTCACTGTACATCGCAGCTGGGCACACCAGGTTTGGCAGGTCTTCTGGCTCTCGGCAATCCGCGCCCGCCTTCTCGACGGACTCCAATCAAACCCGTCAATGGCATTCAGATTTTGGGCGCTTCACTTCCGATTACAGCGGCGGGACCGCTCCGGACTACGGTTAAACCGGCACCGGATTCCCTGTTCAATCGTCAAGATATGGTATTGAAACAAAACCAAACCCACTAAATATAGCATTCTAGCAGAAAATTTTTATTTGTCAAGACGGTGTTTCTCCCTTTGGAATTCGCACTGATTTCTGGATGAGAAGTTGGGAGTTTTGCAGAAAGCAGGCGAAATTTCCCGTTTCACTGATTTCCTGCTTGTGCTTCGTGTTTTACGGGATGGATCTGTTTTCAGGTGAAAAGTGAAAATTTTTAAATTTTTTTGGAAATATTCCGGGATGGAAATTTCTTTGAATCTGGTTCTTTTTCAAAAGAATAATGAGTAGCTGGAGGGGTAATTGGGTCCCTTTTCGCTGCTCATTACTCTTCAGACCGGCGAAGTGACGCCCCGCCGGATGCGCTTAAAAACCGCTTAATCAAGCATGAACTCGAAGTGGATCTCGTTCGCTTTCAGCTTGAACTGCTCGTGCGGATGTGCGCCCCACGAGTCATCGCCGCCGACGCCAGTCTGCTGGAAGTCGATGTTCACGAACGTCTCGGCGTGTTCCGGCATCTGGAACGGATGCTTGTGCGTCGAAAGGTCTTCCGTCGTGTAGTGCAGCGCGTTGAAGTTGAACCACGGCTGGCCGTCGAAGCCCTTCTGACCAAAGACGCGGAACGAGGCTTTCTCGCCCATGAGCTTCAGCATGTACGTCTCGACGTGGTTCCCGGTTTCCTGCGGTTCCGAGTACGGGAAGAAGTTTTCCGCGACGCTCTTGGCCCAGTGGCCGAAAATCTCGCCGTTCTTGCGGTCCCAGTACGTCTCGTTCGGGCCGCGGCCGCACCACTTGAACTGCTCGAAGCCCGGCACCGTCGCGAAGTACACGCCAAAGCGCGGCATCTCGGCGAGCTGGTTCTGCCCCTCGTGCTTGTAGTCCATCGTGACGAGGAGTTTCCCGGCTTTGTCGAGCGCGTAGCTGATCGCCAGTTTGGCCTGAACTTCCGGAAGCGTGCCCGCAAACGTCAGCACGCCGTCGGCGAATTTGGCGGAATCGACCTTCCAGCTATTCCCGGCGTCTTTCCAGACTTTGCAGCGGTCGGGCTCACGGTTTCCGCGGTCGTTATCGGTCGGGGCGCGCCAGAAGTTCGGCGCCATCGGAGCGGAGAGGATCTCGTTGCCGTTCTTCTTCCAGGAGACCAGTTTCCCGGACTTCTTGCAGAATTTGTACTCGATCCCGTTCGCGGCGAGCGTGAATGAATCGGCGTCTTCGGCCGCTTTGGCAGTCGTATCGGTCACGAAAGCGGGCCCTTCGAAGTCACGGACCTTGAATTGGTCCCACGCCATGACGGACCCGGCTTTGGCGTACGGCGTGTCCTTGGCGAGCACGTACTCGAACGTGACGTACCGAGCCTTTTGAATCACCGACTTCAGATCGACCGTCAGCTCGGCGCTCTCACCGGCCTTCAGGTTCGGCAGGTCGATGTACTTCGGCTCGGCCAGGTTGGTGACGCGCCAGCGGAGTTTGAAGTTGGAAAGGTCACTGAAGTCGTGGCGGTTCAGCACGTTCACTTTCAGAATGCCGTCTTCGAGGGAAACGAAGGTGGTCTTGATCGGCTGCTGGCAGAACTTAATGTGGCCCATGGCCGGGTGAGGCGTGCGGTCCGAGGAGATCACGCCGTTGCAGCAGAAATTATCGTCCGA
>JAFTCU010000070.1 GCA_017454585.1 Thermoguttaceae bacterium
AGCGGGAGGTTTTCGGTGTCGCCGAATTTTTTGCCCATGGCGGCTTCGATGCCTTTCATGGCGGCTTCGACGTCAGCTTTCAGGGATTCCGGATAAGTCTTGCCATTGTCGTAGAAGTACGTGCAGACTTCCGTGGTGATGGTGAAACCAGCCGGGACTGGCAGATTGTTACGCGCCATTTCAGCGAGGTTCGCACCTTTACCGCCGAGCAGTTCACGCATGTCTTTATTGCCGTCGGCTTTGCCTTGTTCAAAACTATAAACGTACTTCGTCATGGAATAGATCCCTTCTGAGTAGAAACACGAACTTTGTAAACCCCAATAAGCGCCCCCTAAAGGGCTTCACCTAATGGTACACTATAATTTAATTCCAATCATTTTACCCAATCTGGAAAATTAGTCAAGAGGGGGGCCACTAAAACCACCTTACAAAGAAAAAGTTTTCAGACGGCTTTTGGTCCTACTATACAAAAAAATATTTTTTGCTATACTATTAATAATCTAAAGCCCCTCTGGGAGGGGGACTTGAACTTTGCTCTCTAAATTGTAGCCGACTTATGAACGATTTCCTCCAGCTTCAAAACAAAAAATTCCTTGTTTTCGGCGTCGCGAACAAAAAAAGCGTCGCGTACCACATCACGAAAAACCTTCTGGACTGCGGTGCACGTTGTGTGCTGGTCGTCCTGAACGATGATATTCGCCAGAAAATCGCGAAAATTTTCCCGGAAATCGATGAAATTTACTGCTGTAACGTCGAAAAGCCTGAAGAGATCGAGCGTCTTCAGGCTGAAATTGCGGCACGGCACGAGGAAGGCACGTTTGACGGGCTGGTCCACTCGATCGCGTTTGCGGACTACTCGGATGGGATGAAACCGTTCCATGAGACACGGCCGGAGCAGTTTCTCCAGGCGGTGAATATTTCGTGCTTCTCGCTGACGGCCCTTTCCAACGCGTTCAAAACGCTTCTTTCGCCCACGGCGTCGGTCGTGACGATCTCCATTTCCACGACGCGCATGGCCAGCGAGAGTTACGGCTATATGGGCCCGATCAAGGCGGCGCTTGACTCGTCGCTGGCGTTTTTGGCCAAGTCGTTCAGTGCGTTTTCCGAGATCCGCTTCAATGCCGTCGCGCCGGGCCTTTTGAAGACCTCCGCCTCGGCCGGGATCCCGGGCTACGTCGATTCCTACCTGTACGCCGAGCACGTGATCCCGCGTGGTCGGGCCGTCGAAACGCAGGAAGCCGCCGACGTGGCCGTGTTCCTGCTGAGCCCCCGTTCCAGCGGCATCAACGCCCAGAAAATCGTCGTCGATGCGGGAATGGAGATCAATTACTTCGACAAAACTTTGGTGAAACGGGAGTTTTAAAGCAAAGTAGTCCGTGACTACTCAAAAGGAACAGCAAATGCTCATGGAAACGTTCAAGCGCTTTCGCATGGAAATCGATTTACGGTGTCATGAGTACCCCGCGCCTGTGCTTCCGCCCGGGTACTACATCGAAAAATGGTCGCCGCGGCTTGTCGAGGCGCACGCCACCGCGCACTATATGGCTTTTCGGGATGAGATCGACGCGAGGCTTTTCGATAATTTTCGGACGTACAAAGGCTCAAAGCGTGTGATGGAAAGCATCATGGGGAAGTCGAACTTTCTTCCGGACGCGACGTGGCTGATCGTTTACCAGCCCAAAGATTCGTATTATGTGGAGTATGTTGCCACGATTCAGGGATTGGTCTCGATGAACGGTGTGGGGGCGATCCAGAATGTGGGCGTTGTGCCGCGTCACAGGGGAAAGGGCCTCGGGCGTGCGCTGCTTCATCTGGCGCTGGCCGGCTACCAGCGTTTTGGTTTGACCAGGGCTGATCTTGAAGTGACGGCGGCCAATGAACGTGCGTTGAATCTGTACAAATCTGAGGGGTTTAAAATCGTCGAGCTTCTGTTTAAGCCCGCGTCGAGTGCGAGAAGATAAAGCCTCTCCCTCTTTTTTCTTTTAAGCCGCAAGGAACGCAAAGGACGCAAAGAGGATAATAAAATAAAGTTTGCAGCGTGCCGCGTGTTGATCGGAGCAAGAAAAAAACTCTTTGCGCTCTTTGCGTCCTTTGCGGCTTAAAAACATTCTCCGTTTCCGGATGAACCTTTCTTTTTGCCTCACGCGGAGATGCGGAGCCGCGGAGTTTTATTGATGGGATGGTTTGGCTGGCCGGAAAAGACCAGAGTGTCATTTTGTCATTGACACGCTTCTTGCACTTATTCTCTGAACAGACAAATTTGACATCAACACACACCATATAATTTTTTGGAGGTTTCAAATGGCCAAGAAAAAATGCGCCTGTGCCTGCGAGAAGCAAGAAATCGGAATTCAACCCCTGGGTGACCGCGTCGTTGTGGAACGTGACGAGGCGGCAGCCGTCTCGATGGGTGGGATCTATCTGCCCGATACTGCGAAAAACAAGCCATCCCGCGGAATCGTCGCCTGTGTTGGAAACGGCAAAATGCTCAAGAACGGCGAACGTTCTACGCTTCAGGTGAAGGCCGGCGATCACGTCCTTTTCCTCTCTTACGCAGGTGAAGAGTTCAAACTCGATGGAAAAGAATATCTGCTTCTGCGCGAAGAAGACATTTTGGCGATTATTGACTAAGGACATAAAACACTCAGAATTCAAGGAGATTTTAATATGGCAAAGATGATTGCGTTTGATCAGGAAGCCCGTGATGCCATGCGCCGCGGCGTGTCCAAACTGGCTCAGGCCGTTAAAGTGACTTTGGGTCCGCGGGGACGCAACGTCATCATTCAGAAGAGCTTCGGAAGCCCGCTCGTCACCAAAGACGGCGTGACGGTCGCGAAGGAAGTCGATCTGGAAGATGTTTACGAAAA
>JAFTCU010000071.1 GCA_017454585.1 Thermoguttaceae bacterium
GTACGTCATCTTGAAGTAATACCCCCCGTTGATGGCCTCCCGCGTCGCGTGTGGGGCGTGCATGAAGCAGGAGCCGGGTGCGAAGCCCAAGAACACATCCGAGTTGATCTTGTTGGCGTAGAACGCGATTTTTGCGGCGATGGCGGCGACGCCCGCTGGGTTATCCGGGTAGTTTTCGTAACGGGAGAACTCAATGACCGGGAACGACCGCGGGACCTCGATCTGGATCCGCTCCCCATTCGGGTTCTGAATGGGCGCGCCGGTCACGACGTCTTTCTCAAGGCTCTCGGTGACATCCTCGGTGGTGATCGACAGCTCGATGGGCCACTCGGTCGGTTCCTCGCTGAAATCCTTAATGGCGTGGTTTGAGGCGGTTTTTTACGGGGCCTGAAGGAATTTGGAAAATTTTAATTTTTTGAAAATTTTCTGGGTGCGGACTTTTATTTTCCCTCGCCGTTTAGAATGTGGTGTACAATAGAATTTGGAAAAAAAAATAAAAAAACTTCCCTCTGGTGGTCAAGCACTGGAAATAGGAGATGATGCCGCTCGTGATTAGGCGACAAGGGCGTAGGAGTAAGTCGTGATCCGGCCATTTCGGTCGGTTTTGGAGACGAGCCGCCCGAGCGCGTCGTAGGAATAGTACCGCGTTGCGTTTTTCTCGTTCGTCTCGGTGGCGACCAGGCCCATGTAGTTGTACGTGTACGAGGTCGTGTTCCCGACGGGATCGGTCAGCGTGAGGAGGTGGCCCGCAGCGTCGTACGTGTAGGACGTCACCACGGTCGTGTAATCCGCCGAGGGCGTGGTCCCCGCATAGACGGCAGCGGCCTGCGCTGCGTTGAGAGCGCTGTCCCAGATGGCGACTTCGCGGATCTCGCCGTCGAAGAAGCGGGAGTTCCCGTTGCTGGAGCCGATGTGCCAGTTCGCATTGACCGTAAGAGCGCCGGTCGTGTCCGCGCGGCTTGCGAGAAGCGTGCCGTTGCGGTAGAGGTTCCAGTTCGCGCCGTCGTACGTGCCGACGAGGTGGACCCACTCGCCGATGTCTTCCGCGGGGATATTTGCGGAGACAAGGTGGTTGCTGGTTGCGCTGTCCCAGCTCCCGAACTGGTACGAATTGTCATTCAGAGTATAGTCAATAGTAACTGTATCACAAGGCCACACACTCAATAATTTTCGCCGTTCGTGGGTGTGCGAACGAGAAAAATTTGATCTTTGGATTGAATGGTGGGTAAAAGAGGAATGCATAAGGAAGTTGGGCTTTCTAAGGGAAATATGTTCCGGATATTTTCAGTTTAACATATCCGAATAGGTATGTCAAGAGGGGATAAAATTTTGATTATTCCACACTTCATGTATATTCCTTCTTAAACCAAATAAGACCATTGTAATACAAAAAAACATCGTTAAGGGGTTCCGTGCGCAGGGATTTAACTACGTATCCATAAGAGTCTTTTCAATATATGAACAGAAAGAACATAATCGAGAGGATGGCGACGGCAAAAAATGAGCTTATCACGAGCGCCGAAACAGCCAGCCGTTCTTTGCGTTTTGTGTTTTCATTGGGGAAAGTCTTTGCCAACGCATGCAAGCCCAAGAGGAACGCTGGGGAAAAAGTCAAGCCGAAAGTGAAAGGAATCAGCAGGCTATTGACCAAAGCGGCAATCGCGATCACGGGCGTTTTCTTGGTGGGTTCTGGGGTTTCTGGAAGCATTTTCATTCTCTGGCTTGGAACCTATTTTTTTCGGAATCTTTTATGTTTGGCCTTGTGTTTTATTCTGCTTGTTTTCTGGTATCTTATTCGTTTGGGGCCCCCTTTTTTGACACTTCTTTTTCCATTGTAGTATTCGAGCCATATCACTCCAAAAAGCCAGGCCGGAATCAGGATAAAAACAAAAGCGCCGACCTGATATAAACGATTCGGACGAACATCCGTACTAATTGCCAGCGGCATATCCAGCTTGACGACATCTTTATTCCCATTGAAAATCAGAACGTCATACACATCGCCTTTGGCAATCGATCTTCGTTCCGGGGCAACAAGGTCACGGCAGTAACAAAACCCCTGGCCTTGATAACCTGAAAAGGGGCCTTTGGTGATTCGATAGCGAAATTGAACGCGGAAATATCGAACGCTCGTGCGCCCCATCGGGATAGTGGCTTGAACACTCTCCTCAACAACCCCCTCTCCGGCAGTTTGCCACAGACAGATCAAAGGCCACAAATCACGATACCCGCCCGAGTAAA
>JAFTCU010000072.1 GCA_017454585.1 Thermoguttaceae bacterium
ACTGACAATTCGGTTCTTGTCAGATTTGGTTATTGATGTTGATCTTATCAACAACCCACTTGTTGACTTTACTCAAATTCTATCAAGGTTCCCGATAAAATTTTTGTGCTTCATGAAAAATTCATCTAATTGTCAAAGATAAACTTCGGCGACTGGTCGCTCGAATTGGTGCATAGTATAGCACATTTTCATTTTCCCGCAAGGGGGGACGGCCGACTTTTTTTAATTTTTTTGCGTGTCGTCCGTCAAAATGGGGGCACTCGGAGTCACTTCCATCACGGAGTTGCTCTCGACCGGCGCTTCCGGCGTTTCGGGGGTGGTCTGAGTTTTCTGGTTCAACCCAAAGCCGACCGCGTAGCAAAGCATCAGGATGGCAAGCACGTACATTCCCGGCTTGACTTCCTTCCAGCGGCCCGCGCTGATTTTCAGGATCGGGTAGATCACCACGCCGCACAAAATACCGTTGGAAATGCTGTTGAAGAACGGGATCCCCGCCACGATGAAGAAGGCCGGGATCGACTCGGTCATATCGCCCCAGTCAACGAGCATCACACTTTGCATCATCATGATCCCGACCAGGATCAGCGCACTGGCGGTGATCGGCGCACAATTCCCCACCGCCATGATCAACGGCGAGAAGAAGAGCGAAAGGAAGAACAGCACGCCGACCGTCACGGCAACCAGCCCGGTGCGTCCGCCGGACTCGATACCGGCCGAGCTTTCGAGGTACGTGGTCATCGTGGAGTGGCCACAGTACGCGCCGAACATCGTGACACCGGCGTCGGCCAGGAACAGGCGCTCAATACGCGGGAGCTTGCCGTCCTTGGCGAAAAAACCGCCCAGGTAGCCAAGGCCGACAAACGTCCCGAAGGCGTCGAAAACGTCCATGAACGTCAGAATAAAGATGAACGGGAGAAGCCTCCAGAAGTGCGTACACAGCCCGGTCATGTCGAGTTTTCCCACCACTTTCATCGGGTCGGCCGGCTGGCTCATGATCTGATCGATCTGAAGTTCACCGACAAAGTAAGCCACCACCGATGCGGCAAACATTCCCAGAAGGATCGCGCCGGGAAATTTGCGGATCATCAGGATCGACGAGACGAGAAAACCGGTCAGGAAAATCGCCATGCCGGGCGTCAAAAAAGAGCCAAGCCCGAGCTGATTGTCCTGGATTTGAATGAGCGTAGCGTTGGTCATTCCCAAAAACGCGATAAAAAGGCCAATACCCGCACAGATCGCCATTTTCATGGAATCGCTCAGGATGAACAGGATCTGCTCCCGGACTTTGAAAAGGGAAAGGATGAAAAAGAGAAGCCCAGCCGCGAAAACAACCGCCATGCCGAGCATCCAGACGGCGTCAAGACCAACGCTTGGGCCGAGAACCATCGCACAGGCGGGGAAAAGCTCCAGCACGACGAAGAAGTTGGTCCCCATTCCCGGAGCCATGGCAAACGGGTAACGTGTGAAAAGGCCCATTGCGATGCTTCCGATCGCGCAGACCAGACAGGTCGCGGTGATCAGAGCGGCCTCATCCATGCCCGTGGCCATTCCCGGACCGAAAAAAGTCCCCGCCATCACCGCGGGCTGAACACACAAAATATACGCCATTGCGGCATACGTCACACAGCCGGCGATGATTTCACGGGCAAACGTCGTTTTGTTTTCTGCAAGCTTAAAACTGTACATGATTTTAATTATGAATAGTATTCTGGAGTGCGGCAATACAGAAGCCAAAGGCTTCCTTTGCCGCCTTCACTTGGCGGCCAAAAAATCTGGCGATAAAAAGCGATTTTCTCGTGGGGAACGTCCAGCATAATTCAGCGGCAAACGCCTCTTCGAGGCGGTATTGCCGCAAGGGAAAGCGGTGAATGTCGCTTACGCGACTGTATCACCGCACTCCGAAATAATCTATTTTACAGTAAAACCAGAAGTTTGCAATGGGGGAGGTTCAAAGCTGCGAGTACGTCCGGTACAGATGATTCATTCTTTCTTCGTCATGGATGTAGGTCCCGTCATGTTTTTGGCCGGTGCAGATCAATTGGCCGCGGCGGAAAACCATGAGCCGGTTTTGCGGGGCTTCTTCCCAGCCAGTGTTTTCGAGCGGGCGCGTGGAGAACAGGACCGTGCCATTTTCTTCCTTTTTGTGCAGGCTGCCGGGGTGGTTGGTGTGCGCGTAGAAGCAATCGCCGTCGTAGAGCAAAAGGTTCAGCCGATTGTCGGGGGACACGATGGAGCGAACGACCTCTTCCACGATGCGGATCCGTACCTCCTCGCGGTCCGAATCGGGACGTTTGTTGATCTCGTCGATGATGTAGAGGAGAACGCTTTCGCTGTCGGTCGCACCTTCCTGAAGATGCCGGTAAGGGGCGATCACTCGCGGGTCGAAAAGAGTCCCGTTATGCGCCAAAACCCACAGACGGCCGGCTGCGTCGTGTTTCAAAAACGGATGCGTGTTTTTCAGGCTCACCTCTCCGATCGAGGCCTTGCGGATGTGCGCGATACATTGTGCGGTTTCGATGTTTTGGGTCAACAATTCTTTCAGGAACGAACTGTCGGCGGCCTTTTTCGGCTCCTTCCCGATGCTGATCGGATCCTGATCCAGCAGGGCGAGGCCCCAGCCGTCCGGATGCTCAACACTGTGGCTGAAAAAGGACTCCAGCAGCTCGTTCATTCTGATTTTTTTGTCGGATGTCAAGCCCAAAAGCTCACACATGAACAAGATACTCCTTCTCTTGCTCCGAGAGGCCGTTTTTTGCCAGTTCAACAAGGCGCTCCGCCCATTCCGCGGCCGTTTTGCCATGGTAGATCACAGCGTTTTCCCCCTCGGATTCGATCACGGAGACGGCGTCCTGAATTTTCCCCAAATCGTCCACGTCCGACAATTCCCGGTCGAGAACGTCCAGATTGGAGCGGGAATACACGATCCCTTTCAGCAGGGCGGCATAGCCGAGAGCCTTGGGGAGCGGCACGCTGTCCGCGACTCGAATTTCGATGTACTTCTTGATCCTGAAATGAAAAAAGCCCATGGAAATAAAATGCTCGATGAGTTTTTTCCGGCGGATCGTTTCCGACTCATCCAGATAAATCGTACCATCGGCGAGCAGATCCGTCCCGGTTTTGCTGCCGACGTACTCGGTCCAGCCTTTGTCGGTCAGCAGGATCAGCGGCGTGTTCAGGACCACTTCCGCGATTTTCCCGTACCCGAAATCGGGGTCGAGGGAATTCGGGTAAAAACCGGTCCGGGCCGGGTCGAGGTCTTCCCACTCCTGGGTCCTGAGCAGGTGCGGCTTGCCCTGGCCCCCCGGGAGTGTCGAGTCCTGGTCGCTTTTATTTTCCATCCTAATCATTAGTATCGGCGAAATCTTCTGAAGGATTCGCAATTTTTTGACTAAATCTTCCTCCGACCGATAATCGACCGAGACTTGCGTCGAGGCCGAGGACCGCATCATGTATTTCCCGTAATTTCCGCTTTCCCTGAAATACGTGTCCATGTACTTGTATCTCTTTTTGGGAGAGAGCGGGATATCATCGGGATCAAGCCCCTGCTCAACCAGAGGAAGTAATCCCCTGGCCACGATGCGGTAGCCCCGGGCCTCGAACAGCGGTTCCCACAGGGAAAGGAATTCCTGATAAACACGTTCGATCTCATATAGTTCCTGATACGGGCTTATGCTGATTTCAAACTGGCAGGATGGTTCCAGTGTAATCGTGTATTTGTCTGTAGCGTACCCGACCGGATACCCGTCCGTATGGAATATCTCGGCGCCCAGTTCCCTGCCGACCAGGTTGATAAGGTACGAAATCTCTTCGAACGGAATCTGAACCCCGCTTCCATCCACGACGAAATGTTCGATTTCGAGGCCCAGCCCCTCGGATTCGGTTTCGCCGCTGCGGATGTAGTTCTGTATGTCATGCAGCATTTGGGTTTCCCTTCTGGTGGGTTGGCCAGAAGCACGGTTCAAAGCCGGGTTCAAGTTCGAAAAGATTTCTGATGAAAGCCGCGGATGGACGGCCTGAATTTCTAATGTACTCATGTGAATGTCTCCTTCCTCCTGAAAAATGGTTCCTTCTCAGGCTAAAACAAAAACCCGAGGTTTGCGGAAAGCTCCCGGGCTGATGGCGATTTGACGAAAAGTTTTGAAGTCAGTTTATGAGGCGCGTAAACAAACAAACGCTCCACCTCGCCATCGGACATGCCCGGGAGTTTCGTCGCGTTCGCCAACACATCACCATGTTGTTCTGTTTACGTGCCATCTGTTTACACCTGCTCCATGAAAACGTTTTGTGGTAATTGGTTCCCAAAATTGCAGAATTTTCAATAAACTACTTTTTTAGTAGTTTATATTTCCTATCAATTTGGTAGGAATTATATCAAGGAATTTTATTTTGTCAATACCTGAACCTCAAAATTTCAAAAAAAAGACAAAAATTTTCTATGTCGCAGAGTACATCAACTGAGAAAAAGTTGGTTCATTCAAAGCCCCATCTAAACATCAAGCGCGGAGTACGAAGCCCCCGCGCCGTTGGAATGGGTTCAAATTTTTCAGAGATCAGAATTTCAGCCGCGGATCGCGATCCCTTCTTTTTCGAGGAAGGCGAGCCACTTCGTGCGGAAGTCGTCGATGTCCTCGCCGCTCAGGGTACGCTCATCGGAGCCGAGCCACAGGCGCCAGGTGTAACTGCCTTGCGTCTTTTCAAGGCCCTTTCCTTTGTAGAAATAGACGAAATCGCGCCCCTTCAGAAGTGGGTGCGTGAACTCGGCCAGCTTCGCGTCGAGGGCGGCGTAGCCCTTTCCGATCTCCCAAACGAGCGAGAAATCCTGCCACGAGCCCTGGTAAACGGGCATTCCGCCGAATTTCTGTTCCGGGAAAAGCGGCTGGTCGAGCTTCCAGTAGTCCAGCTCGAACCAGACGACCTGGCCGCCTTCCGAGACGATCGTGTTCAGGAATTTGCCGTCCAGAACGCCGAGTGCGCCGACTTTCTTGCCGTCTTTCACGTCGCCCTGGTAGATCTCGACCCAGTAGCCGTCCTGCATCCACGGAGCCGGAGCGCCGCCGGCCAGTGCCTTTTCCGGCGTGCCGGTCACGAAGGAGAAACTCGTGCCCAAAAGCTGGGCGAGGTCTTCCAGCGCGCCCTTGATCGTACGGTAGTGGTCCTCAAGCGTGCCGTACGCCGCGGTG
>JAFTCU010000073.1 GCA_017454585.1 Thermoguttaceae bacterium
GGTGGAGGGTCTTCAGGCGGCCGTCCATCATTTCAGGGAAGCCAGTGTAGGCGGAAATATCTTTGCAGGGGATTCCGTTCTTCTCAAGGAAAGTGCGGGTTCCGCCGGTGCTGTAAATTTCGACGCCCATTTCGACGAGTCCTCTGGCGAAAACGTCCAGATTGGTTTTATCACTGACGCTAATGATCGCACGTTTGATTTTGGGAGATTCCATGGATTGATCCTCACTTCGGGAAAACGGATTGCTGTAGTGTTGAAAAGGGGAAAAAACGTCCATTTATTATTTTACCCCAGATTGGGAATAAATCAAGAGGGGGGAGAAAAAGAATCAGGGGAATTTCCGACTCGGAGCTGTCGAAGGGGACCGATTATACGATTTTACTGATTTTTCAGGAAAAATTTTCCTTTTTCTGGTTTTCTTCCAACTTTGTACCGTCAATATTAACAGACAGGGAAAAAAGTTTTCCCGAACAAGTTCAAAAATGCCCCCAAATGGAGAATATCATGGCGGTGAAGATTGAAAACGGTTTCATTACCGCGGATACAAAACAGGAACTAAAACAGGGTTTACAGGATTGCTGGGCCGAAATTTGTGAACACTCGGCCCAAAAAACCACGGAGGAAGTGATCCGGATCCAGCAGTGGGAAATGGGCCTGGAAAAGTTCAATAAGGCGCTTTTGGCGGTTGTGGCGCTGCTGTTATTCATATTTCCCTTAAATTGCCTGATGATTATGAAATTAAATCAGCTGGCAAACGTTTTCATTACCTCGATCGGTGATTGATCTTTCAGAATTGTTTATTACCTTTCCCTTTTTTTCAGGAGAAATTTCAAATGAGAACTATTTTTGCGACAATCGGCATACTGGCGGTTATTTTAGGTATCGTCATTTGGCAATTTGGTTTTTTCAGCAAGCAGGTCAATGATATTACGAAGAAAATCGACCGTGCCACTGCGGTTCAGCGTGCGGAAACAATGATAGCCAAAACGAAACGCCAGGCGGATTCTCTGCAGCAGCGGTCACGCGAGATGAAAATCAAGGCCCGAACGATGGAACTGGGAGTTGAGCGTGAACAGGAAGAGCTCAAGAGGTTCGAGTTTGCCGTGAAACAGATGGCGCAGACGATCAAAACGGCCGGGTTACCCAAACCGAGCGAGATCGGAATGCTGACCGAAGAGCAAAAACAGACGAAAATCGTTTTTGCCGGAAAGGAAGGTTCTGCGATGGATGCCTATAATCAGCTTGCTAAATGGCAGGGAGAATACGAGCAGAAAAAGTCTGTTCTGGAAGCCAAGCGGAAGCTGATCGCAAACCAGATTGAAGTAGCCAACAAGATGCTCGAAAAGCAAAAAGAACTGTACGCGGCAATCGAAAAAATTCAGGTCCAGCTTTCCAAACTGGAAACGGAGCGCGAAATCGCCGCCATTAACAAGGAATTGGCCGAATTGGGGGCGACGGCTGAAGGGGTCAATGTGGGTGATATTGGTAAGATCCTTGACACGATTCAGGATGAAATCGACGAATTGACCGCCTCCGCCGAAGTGATCAATGAGGAAGCTGGTAAACCGGCAGCAGGTGACGTCTATACCATGCCGGAAATCTCTCCTGAAACCGATGGCGCCAATGCGTTGGACGCGTTGTGGGATTAAACGCGCCTCCTCTGTGGGACAGTCGGTTGGGTTTACCTGGCCGGTTTGCCCCTTTTCGAGTCAATCGTTTTTTGTTTATAAAGACTTTATGGAGAACGCCTGTGAATCGTGTACTCAAAAGTTCCGAAAAGGCAAAAATCCCCGATTATCACGCGCTATTGACTGAACTTCAGCGATTATCCCACGCCGACAGGAACAAAGAACGTTACAATGAACTTTTTTGTCACTTATCCAAGGGTATGTTTACAGACTTTTGGGGATTTTGTGAAAAGCAGGTCAGGTACTTGACAGAGAATCGTTATTATGTTAGTATAAATGAAACGGAAGATATACTACAGGAAGTTTTAATAAAGATATTCCGCAAGATCGATTCTTACCGCGGAACGTGTGACCAGCAGGCAAGAGGCTGGATTTGTCAAATAATTCAAAACGCTGTTCGGGACTGTTCCAGAACCACACGCCACAGAAACGAAGTGTGGGCGTATGTTGTCTCGCTGCTTCATTCCTTTTTGAAACGGTAAAAAATAAGCCTGTTATAGACGTATATTTGAACAGAGGATGCAATGAAACGCTTTTTGATTCTTTTCCTTATGATGACCATAACCCTGATCGGGTGTGAGGAATCAAAACCGAAACCGTCCGTCCCGGCTGTCCCGGAGCAACCCGCTCAGGCTCAGTCGGCAGTAGAAAAACAAACACTGCAGCCGGTCCCGCCTTCCATCGAGGAAATCGAAACGAAACTGTCCGAGATCCAGGACAAGCTCCAAAGCACGGAAGATTTATTGATCAAGCGTACCGCCGAACGTGATACGGTCAAGAACGAGCTTGGGCAGATTATCCGCCGTTCCAACAAAACCCCCAAAGAGATCAAAGCGGAACTTGCCAAGGTCAAATCGGATCTGGACTCCCAACAGTGGTTTCAGGAGATCCGGTCAGCCTGGAGCAAATTGGTGGCTCTGGAGCGTGACGTCGTCGTTTTTACCCGGCAGGAAGAACGTCTGAACCGATCCAGGATCCAGCTGGAACAGTCTTTGGAAACCCTGAAACGGATCGAAGAAAATAATAGCGTGTACATTGCAGGCGAGGACCCGGAACTGGATAGGCTCATCGCGGAAGGGGACGTGATCGTTCAGGACGGTGAATGGGAGAAGTTGACCACCGGTGAGAAAACGGAGATCGCTCTCGAGGTCAATAAGATCATGACCGAGACGATTGAAAGCAGCGTCTCAAAAATTCCGGGGCTGGAACTGGAGTCAGTGAAGGAACTTTCCCCTTTGCCGGATATGACCGAAAAGGTTCAAACGCCAGATAAACCGGCGGAGAAAAGTCTTTTGACACGTGTGAAAAATGATTGCAACAGAATTGTGGACCGTGCCAATAAGGAGTTCGAAGAGTATCTGGAAGACAAACAGTTGGAGGCCGCCTGCCGCTGCCGGCTCGAAGCGGTCAAAGAGGTTGAAAATATCCTAACCAGCGCTTCCGACAATTTTGATCAGGATTTTTTCAGGGTTTACCTGGATGCTCTGGTCGTGTGCCAAAACGACACGCTCCTGGAACTGAGCAAGCCTTATTTGCAGGCGCTTTCCCGGTGCGTTAAGGATCTGGAAACTAAAGACCCGGACTGGAAAACCATCGCGGAGTCTTTGGAGGGCCTGCTGCGGATCAAGCCAACGCTCCCTGATTCGGAAGTGGAGACCCAGCTGAAAATCATTCGTTCCCACTTCAGTTATTTGCTTAAAAAGAAAGACCGGGACGCCCAGGTTACGCAAGCTCGTCTGAAGCCGATTTTGGACGAAATGGGTTTATACGTTGGAGAACAATTCACGGCAAGACACTATGACCGATCCGTGCGTCTTTTGGAAGAAAAGAAATTCAAAGAGGCGGCCGAGGAAATTCAGTTAGCTCTTGAGAAATGTCCGGACAATAAAACGTATATCGCTCAAAAAAGGTCGATTGAAAAGGCTGCTGAAAATGAAGAGAAGAACCGCCATTACAACAAGTCTGTGGAGTTTTTGGAAAAAAAACAATTCAAAGAAGCGCTCGACGAGATCCAGATACTTCTCGAGAAATATCCGGATAATGAAAAGTTTCTTGCTCAAAAGGATTTGATCGATCGGATTGCCAAAATTGACGAAGCGGACGGCCACTACGACCAGTCAGTGGAGTTTTTGAAAAAGAAACAATTTGAAGAAGCGTTCAAGGAAATCGAGCTCGCTATTGGTCTATTTCCGGGGCACGAAAAGTATGCCAATCAAAAACACTTGATCGAACAGGCTGCCGCGGATAAACACTACAGTCAATCCGTAACGCTTTTTGAGAACAAACAATATAATGAAGCGCTCGATGATATCAAGGCCGCGATCGATATTTTCCCGGAGAACGAAAAATACACCAAGCAGAAGCAGCTGATCGAGCAGACGGTCATCGAGGAAGAAGCGAACAGACACTATAACCAGTCGGTGAAGTTTTTGGAAAACAAACAATATCAGGAAGCCCTCAAGGAAATCGGGGAGGCTCTGAGTATCACTCCGGATAACGAAAAGTTCGCCGATCACAAGAAATGGATCGAAAAGACGGTCAAGAATGAAGAAGCGGACAAGCACTTCAAACAGGTTGCCGGGCTTTTGGAAAGGAAACTCTATTCGGAAGCGTTAGCGGAAACCATATCCGCGCTTGAAATATACCCGGAAAACAACGATTACCAGAAACAAAAAGAAGAGCTTGAAAAAATGCTCCCCAAGGCCGGTGACCGCAAGGTCTTTACCGTCGATGGCGTTGAATTCGCGTTCCGCTGGTGTCCGTGCGGCAAGTTTATGATGGGTGATCCAGGTCTGCTCACGCTGGACGCCCCCAATGCCCGGTTTTTGGACCGAAAGGCTCACAAGGTGAGGCTGACAGAAGGGTTCTGGCTTCTGGAAACCGAAGTCACACAAGAGATGTGGAAGGCCGTGATGGGACTAAACCAGGAGGAACAGAAAAAACTCTCAGGGCGTTCTTACGACTATGGGATCGGAAACTCGTACCCGATTTATTATGTCAACTGGGAAGAATCCTGGGAGTTCTGCCGCAAATTGAGCGCGAAACTGGGCAAGAGGGTAAAACTTCCGACCGAGGCGCAGTGGGAATACGCCTGTCGCGCCGGCTCGACGGACGATTACGCGGGTGACCCGGATGCTATGGCCTGGTACGAAAAGAATTCAGATGAAGAAACCCACGCAGTCGGCCAGAAGAAACCGAACGCATGGGGCTTGCTCGACATGTACGGGAACGTCTATGAATGGTGTTCCGACTGGTATGACGAAGATTACTATACCAACTCACCCGAAATCGATCCGGAAAATCAGACTTCTTCCCCGCTTCGTGTGACCCGAGGCGGGAGCTGGATGGGCCCGGCCGAGAAATGTAAGTCTTCGTTCCGCAGTAATCAGATCCCCGATTCCAGACTAAGCGACGTAGGTTTCCGCGTTTTGATCGTTCCCGGTGAAGGGGAGTAAATTCCTTACTGGGGACTGCGCTTTCCGTGTCGTCCCCAACAGGGAAAACTTTGGACCCCCGGCCGCGGGCGTTAAAATACATATACAGAGGACAAAATGAAACGTTTTTTAATGCTATTCCTTATGACGGCCATTACCCTGACCGGTTGTGATGAACTGAAGCCCAAACCATCTGGTCCAACGACACAGCAGCAGACAAATCAGGCTCCACCGGCAGTGGAAGAACACAAGGCCCCGCCTTCCATCGAGGAAATGGAAGGGAAGTTGACCGAGATCAAGGACAAGCTGCAAAACACGGAAAATCTATTGATCAAACGTACCGCGGAACGTGATACGGCCAAGTCCGAGCTTGGGCAGATTATCCGCCGTTCCAACAAAACCCCCAAAGAGATCAAAGCGGAACTTGCCAAGGTCAAATCGGATCTGGACTCCCAGCAGTGGTTTCAGGAGGTCCGGTCAGCCTGGAGCAAACTGACAGCTCTGGAGCGTGACGTCGTCGTTTTTACCCGGCAGGAAGATCGTCTGAATAAGTCCAAACACCAGCTCGAACAGTCCCTGGAAACGCTCCGAAGAATCGAGGAAAACAATCGGGTTTATATTCAGGGCGAAGACCCGGAACTCGATCGGCTTATCGCGGAAGGGGATGTCACCATCCAGGACGAGGAATGGGACGAAATGTCCACGGGCGAAAAGACGGAAATCGCTCTCGAAGTCGATAAAATCATGGCCGAGACGATGGAGAATAACGTTACGAAGATACAGAAGCTGGAATTGAAGTCCGTGAAAGGCCTTTCCCCTTTGCCGGATTTGGCCGAAAAAGTCCAAACACCCGAAACCACCGCGGAAAAAAGTCTTCTGGTGCGTGTGAAAAATGACTGCAATCGAATTACGGAACGGGCTAACAAGGAATTCGAGGAATGTGTGCAAGACAAACAACTGGATGCCGCGTGCCTCTGCCGGCTTGAGACGATCCAACAGATCCAAAAGAACGTGGCTAACGCAACAGACAATTTCGCCAAGGATTTTTTCACGGATTATCAGAATAGTCTGGATTCGTGCCGAAACGAGACACTCCTTGTGATGAGCAAGCCCTTCTTGCAGGCGCTTTCCTTGTGTGTCAAGGATATGGAGATTAAAGACCCGGACTGGAAAACCATCGCAGAGTCGTTGGAAGGCCTGCTGCGCATCAAACCAACACAGCTGGATCCGGAAATTGGGACGCAGATGGAGATCATTCGTTCCCATTTTGAGTACTTACTGAAACAAAAAGACCGGAACGCCTTGATCACCCAGGAACGCTTGAAGTCGATCCTGGACAAAATCGAAAATACATACTTTAAAGAACGTTATGCTTTCAGATGTTATGTGCTTGCCACGCAGCTTTATGAACGGAAGGAATATTCCGACGCATTAGAGAAAGTCCAGGCGGCACTTGACTGTTGCCCGACAAACGAGGACTACCTGCTTCTCAAGACAAAGATCAAAAGTTTTGGATTTCAGGCTGGAACTCGCAAGGTTTTAACAGTGGACGGAGTTGCGTATGCGTTTCGTTGGTGCCCTCCCGGAGAGTTTATAATGGGCGATGATTACAATTCCCACCCAGCCCATAAGGTCATACTGACAAAAGGGTTTTGGCTTTTGGAAACGGAAGTCACTCAGGAAATGTGGAAAAGTATGATGGGCAACAATCCAAGTAATTATGGTGAAGATCTGTATCCTGTCACGAACGTGAATTGGAATGATTGTCAGGAGTTCTGCCAAAATTTGAGTGAAAAATTGGGACGTACAGTGAAACTTCCTACCGAAGCGCAGTGGGAATACGCCTGCCGTGCGGGAACAACGGACGAATACGCAGGCGACTTGAACTCGATGGCATGGTACGGTGGTCAATCGGATCATCATCCCCATGAAGTGGGCTTGAAAAAACCGAACGCATGGTTTTTATATGATATGCACGGTAACGTCGAAGAATTCTGTTCAGACTGGTATGACTTAGACTTCTACAAAGGATCACCGACAAACGATCCTGAAAATACAAAGGCTTCAGAAAAATATGTAGTCCGCGGAGGCAGTTATTTCCGCGGTGGCTATGCGTGCAAGTCCAGATACCGCGACAGTATTGATTCGGATGAAAAGAATCATTGGACCGGTTTCCGTGTCCTTTTGGTCGCCGGTCCCGGGGAATAGAATCCTTGCGGCGGCGATGCTTCCAGCGTCGTCAAACTTCAAAATTCATAATTACGGGGACGATGCTTCCAGCGTCGTCTAAGTTCAAAATTCATAATTGCGGGAACGATGCTTCCAGCGTCGTCAAACTTCAAAATTCATAATTGCGGGGACGATGCTTCCAGCGTCGTCTCTCGTCGTTTTAAACGACAAACAGGCGAGCGGGGTCAGTGATGACTCCGTAAGTTTTTCATCTTCTCAACGCGAGCACCAGGACCGCCAGGTCGGCCGGGGTGATGCCGCGGATGCGAGAGGCCTGGTCGATCGTCTGCGGGCGGATCCTTGAGAGCTGCTCCTTCGCCTCCATCCGGAGCTGGTTGATGGCGAAATAGTCGAAATCGTCCGGGATGCGGATCTTCTGCAGTTTGCGCGCCCGCTCCACGCTCGCGTCCTGGCGGCTCAGGTAGCCGGAGTATTTGATGTCCCAGCAGACCTGCTCGGTCACGCGCAGCGAGAACTCCTGCACCTGCGGGAACCGCTCGGTGATCTCGCTCCACTCGACTTCGGGACGGCGCAGGTATTCTTCTGCCGAAATGGTCCCCCCGGCCGGCAAACGAACGCGGGATTCCCGCAGCAGTGCGGCCAGACGTTCGATCGCGTCCATCTTTTCCCGGAAGATCTTCCAGCGTTCTGCATCCACCAGCCCGGCATTCCAGCCGATCTCGGTGAGGCGCCGGTCGGCATTGTCGCCGCGCAGGCGCAGACGGTGCTCGGCCCGGCTCGTGAACATCCGGTACGGCTCATCGACCCCTTTCGTGACCAGATCATCGACCATCACGCCGAGGTACGCCTCCTCCCGGCCGAGGATCAGCGGGTCCTGA
>JAFTCU010000074.1 GCA_017454585.1 Thermoguttaceae bacterium
GGAGTGGTCCGGCGTGCTGACCGCGATGGCGTCGAACTGGTTGGACATTTCGTCGAACATTTTGCGGTAGTCGTAGTACTTTTTCGCGTTGGGGAATTTTTCGTACACTTTGCCGGCGCGGTCGTCATCGACGTCGCACAGAGCCACGACGTTCTGCGAGCCGAGGCCGCCGACCTGATGACCGCCCTGACCGCCGATCCCGATCAGAGCGACATTCACGCGCTCATTCGGGGAAGCGTCGCCGCGGGCAAGGCCGGAAATCCCGGGAAGAAAAAGGCCAAAAGCGGCCGTGGTTTTCAAAAATTCACGTCTTTTCATGATTCATCTCCTGAATGGGTGGGTTACGGGGATGACGCTTTCCGCAGCGTCCTGATCAAGGCCCGATTTCCCTTTCCTTTGGATTATACACGATTCCCGAAGAAAATTCAACCCCCTCCCAAAATCCGAACCCAAAATTACACAAAATCGTGAAGGAACCATCGGCTAAACCCGAAATCAGTCCAGCCTCCACCCTTGATTTAAACACGGATTTTCACGGATTAAAGAGATTAAAAGGATTTTCTCTGGAAAGATTTCAACCCATTTCTTTAAAAATCCTGTAAATCCTCGTAATCCGTGAAAATCCGTGTTTAAATGGGATTCCAAAGCGGTGACGGCCTAGCTTTTTAAGAGCGCGTCCCCATCTGAAACCGGCAATTCCTGCAAAGACCAAGAAAAAATCGCCTCCCTGCTTGACAAAACCGGGGGATTCGCTTATACTGTAAGAAGGATTCCATCGTTTCGTCTTTTAAAAGGTTTTTTTCATGAAAAACGTTTCCCGCCGTCACTTCCTCAAAACGTCCGCCGCGCTTGGCGCAGGAGCAATCGGTATTTCCTCGTTTGCGGCCGGTGACGCTGAAGCCCTCTTTCAGGTCCAGGAGAAAGAACTCCCCGGCGGCGGGACGGTCCGCTGGTTTGAAACGATGCTCGAAATGGCTGACGGCGTGAAGATCTACACCTACGGGAACGTCCCGCCTGAAGGGGAGAAGTGCGCGATCATCCTTCAGAGAAATCCCTACGTCGCGGAGGAGCCGGTCAATATGCCGAACTTTGCGGCGGGTAATCTCGGGAGCCTGAAAAACGGCTACGTCCACATCTGCCAACACTGCCGCGGCTGCGGGATGAGCGAAGGCGACTGGATCCCCTACAAAAACGAGCGCGCCGATGGCCTCGCCCTGCTCGACTGGGTCCGCAAACTGCCGTTCTACAACGGCGAGATATTCCTCACGGGGGGGAGTTACCTCTCGTCGGTCCATCTGCTTTACCTCGACACCAACCCACCGGACGTGAAAGGCGCGGTTTTGAGCGTACAGGACTGCAACCGCTACAACGTGCTGTACCGTAACGGTTTCTTTAAGGCCGGGCTTCACGGCGGCTGGTTCGTGAGCGGCTACAAAAAGAAAAATCACGACCTCCAGCGTGACCGGAGCGTCACGTTCTTCCAGTTCCCCGCGCTCGATTTTTCCCGGCGGTACTTCGGTGAACCCGTGCCGGAACTCGACGCGGAGCTTTCCCACCCGCGTGAGGATGATCCGTTCTGGAAGACCCCGGCGGGCGGAAGCGACTCGTTCAACGCGCTGACGAATTCCACGGTTCCAGTCCTCCTCACTACGAACTGGTACGACATTTACACCGGCGGCCTGTTCGACATGTGGGAGCGTCTGAGCGACGAACGGCGGGGCCAGTGCGCTCTTCTGGTCGGGGCTTACGACCACGGCGGACGCTGGAAAGAAGAAAACGCCGCCACGCCGATCCAATTCCCGAACGGCTCGATCTTCGAGGAGTTCCCCGGCATGGAGTCCGAATGGTTCGACCACCTGAAAAAAGGGATGCCGCTCCAGAAAATCCCGAAGGGGAAAATCACCTACTTCTCGCTGTACGAGAACGAGTGGAAGAGCGTCGAGCACCTGAAAAACGGCCCGGTCGTGCGGAGATTTTACCTCAACGCTGACGAAAACGGCCGGAAGACGCTCGACCCACAAGCTGCGGCTCCGGCGGAGATTTCGTACCAGTACGACCCGCGAAATCCGGCGCCGTTCCCGGGGGGGCTTTGCCTGAACTTCGGCGGCATGCAGATCCAGCCCGAACCGGATTTCCGGCCGGACGTGAAGTCGTTCCTTTCGGAACCGTTTGAAGAGGCCGTGGACGTTCAGGGACGCATGACGCTGCATCTGGTCGGAAAGTCGGACCGCGAGGACACGTGCTTCTACGCGCGTCTGAGCCTGATCAAAGAGGACGGGAAGGCGTACCCGCTGCGGGATGACATTTCGTCGCTCTGCTACACGACGCCCGACTACACGCCCGGCACGGAAAAAACAATCGATTTCACGTTTTCCGACCACGCGTTCCGTATCGGAAAAGGCGAGCGCCTCCGCCTGGACGTTTCATCCTCCTGCGGGCATTTTCTCCCTCACACGAACGTGAAGGGCCTTCAGGCCGCGCAGCGTGAGCCGCTGATCGCGCAGAATACCGTGGTGACGGGTAAATCGTTCCTCACCATTTATTGTAACTGACTATCGGAGAAATGCGGAAAAAGGGCTTCAAACTCCTGATGGGGTGGGCCTTTTCCTCATTTCTGTCATTCCATCCTTTCCTTTCATTTAAGATTCGTACCATGAAAAAATTTTCCAAGGATATGATGGCGCAATGCGCTGAGACGTTGAAGTTTCTCGTACCCTACACCGAGAAATTCTCCAATCCCGATTACCAAATGCCGGATGATGCTCTCGTCAGACTGCAGAACATGAATCAGAAAATCGTAAAGTCGTTTCTGAATAGTCCGGACGATGTCAAACGTGAATTCCGCGGGATCGCCGATGACGTGGAAAGCCTGCGCCGGCTCGACGATTTGATTCAGAAAACCCGCAATGGTTTCGTCTCGGCCGACCTGAAAACCGAGATCATGACCGTCAAAAAGCGTCTGACCAGTATCAAAGTGATCCTGAACAACGATTTGGGAAAGGCTCCGCGCCAGGGTTCGGGTTGTATGTTGCCGCTGATTATTCTCGTGATCCTCGCGGTGGCAGGTTGGTTCTTCCGTGGAACGATCATAAAGTACGTGCCGTTCCTCGGAGGATCGGAAAATGTTCAGACCGATGTTGACGCCGACACGGGCGACAATGAAGAAGGCGATGAAGGGGATGTGACCACGGAACCTGAAACGGTTTCTGAGCCGGAGCCTGCCGTGACTTCCGAGCCTGAAGCTGAGCCAGCCGAGCCGGAAACCCCCGCCGCGGACGCTCAGGCAGAAAAAGATGCTCCCGAAAAAGCGCAACCGGCTAAAAAAGACTCAAAGAAACCCAGTAAAGTTGGGGAATGGCGTGTCTGGAAAGACCTGAATGGAAAGTCGCTCCGTGCGCGCTTCGTAAAAATGGATGGTCAAGCCACGATTATTCTTGAGTTCAAGGATAAAGCAGATAAAGGAAAAGTGAAGCAGAAAGGTTTTGACATCGGAAACTTCTGCGAGAAGGACCAGCAGTACATCCGGGAAAACTACCTGGAGTAAGTCCAAAAACTGTTGGCAGGTTTTGAAAGTCAGAGGTCTCCCGGAAAGATAAAGTTCGGGGATCCCTGACTTTGTTGTTTCACAGCGATTTTCCCTCAATCCACCCCACCTCGAAAGGATTTTTATGTTTAAGCTCAAATCCCTCCTTTTTCTTGTGGCTCTCGCGTTTCTGACTTCTTTTTGCGCAGCGGACGAAAACGCTCCGCTCTTTCCGTTCAACGCCACCGGCGAGCAGATCGCCCGGATCTGGAACTCTCCGACGCTCGCCAAACCCGCCGGCGCCGACGGCCTGATCCGCGTTGAAAACGAGCACTTCGTGAACGACGCGGGGATCGTCCGCTTCTGGGGCGTGAACGTCTGCATGGGCGCCTGCTTCCCCGAGAAGGAAACCGCCACCGCCATGGCTGAGCGTCTCGCCTCATTCGGTCTGAACATCGTGCGCCTTCACCACATGGATATGCGGGAGATTTGGGGGAAAAACTATCCGAAGCAGTTGGAATTTGACCCGGAAAAACTCGATCGGCTCGACTGGTTCATCTCCGAGCTGAAGCGGTGCGGGATCTACGTCAACATTAACCTCCACGTCTCGCGCAAATTCACCGAGGCGGACGGTTTCCCGGAGGAAGATCTTCGCCCGAATCACGACAAAGGGCTGGACCACTTCATGCCGCGCATGATCGAGCTTCAGAAAAAGTACGCCCGCGACCTTCTGCGGCACGTGAACCCCTACACGGGAAAGTGCTACGCCGACGAGCCGTGCGTCGCGGTGGTCGAAATTAATAACGAAAACTCCATCGTCAGCCAGTGGCGCGGCTGGGCGCTGAACCGGAACCTTCCGAAGTACTGCGAGGAGGAACTCCAAAAGCAGTGGAACGCCTGGCTCCGCAC
>JAFTCU010000075.1 GCA_017454585.1 Thermoguttaceae bacterium
ACCTGCTCCGGCACCTGCTCCGGCACCCGCTCCGGCACCCGCTCCGGCACCTGCTCCGGCCCAACCCCAGTATCCTGCGAATTTTAATCCCGCGTTTGCCCCGAACCCCATGAATTTTAACCCGGCGTTGAATCCTATGAATTTCAACCCGGCAATGATGGCTCAACCCATATACCAGATGCCCGGGCAGCCTCAATCTCCATACCAAACACAAACTCCGTATCAACAGCCGCAACCGCCAGTTCAGCCCCAAGCGCCGACACAACCCGAAGCGACAGTTCAACCTCAGACACCGGCTCAGCCTCAAGCGCCGACACAATCGCAAGCTCCGGCTCAGCCGCAAGCTCCAATTCAGCCGGAAGCGACAGTTCAACCGCAAACACCGGCTCAACAACAGACTCCCGTTCAGCCTCAAGTACCGTATCAGCAACAACCCCAGTATCCTTCTCAAGTACCGTATCAGCCACAGGCTCCGTACCAACCACAGGGACCATACCAGCCTCAAGCGCCCTATCAGCCTCAAGCGCCGTACCAGCAACAACCTCCGGTTCAGCCCCAGGCATCCTACCAACCCCAAAGTAATCCTTTTGGCCCGCCCCCTTCATCCAATATTAAGCCTGCAAAATGGAAGAATCCGACCAAAGCTACACCCAACAAGAAAAAAACAGCTGGGACCAAGGCTGACGCGAAAAATCAAAATCTGCTGTATGTCGCGATCGCAGGCGTCGTGGTTTTGGTCGTTCTCGCCATAATCGCCTTAAACATGAATGGGAACTCCTCCAATCAGACCGAAATCATTTCCATCGATGAGGAGGATTCCGCCCCGGTAAACGTTTCCCAGCCGGTTTCCTCTCCAAAGAAGGAAAAATCCACAGAGGAGGTCACAATCAGCTTTTCCCCCGTGCTTCTTTACCTTCAGAAACGGGATATTGACGCTGCAAAACGAGAACTTCGGAAGGCCAGCGGCGCGGAACCGGGCAGTGAAGCGGCTCAAATTGAACTCGCATCCATGAGCTTCATCAACTTTTACGAATCTGTAATTGCCGACCTGAACCGCATGGTTCCACCTCAGGAACTCTGCAAAGGCGAATACAGTCTTGTCGAAAGTAACCTTCCAAAGAAAGTCGTCATCCGTGCTGAAGGGAAATCCCTGCGTTTTTCTCTCGCAGACCCCGTCAGTCACGGCCAGGACCTCTTTGAGATTATGTACCGTCATCGTAAAATGAAGGCAGGAGGATCCGGAAATATGCAGCCGGATATTGGCTATGCCGCGTACATACTGTTTACGGAATTCGCGGATCAAGCCCCTGCCATCAAACTTTTAAATGAAGTCCAGGCAAATGGGAGCCCCAGAGACCGTGAAACTGTCCAGGCGCTCAAAGCCGTTTTCAAGATCCCGTGATTATCATGAAACACCTAATTCTGACCATTTGCGTTTCACTCCTTGCGGCAATCGCCCAAGCTGAGTCGATCCATTTCAGTTTTGAGCAGGACCTTCAGGGCTGGAAAGTCGTGGAAGGTAGTTTCGGTGATGTACGCTGCGGGCTGGAATTCCAGCACCACTCGAACAATACAAAGCCGTGGAAAAAAGACGGGAAATTTCATCTTTCCTCGCTCGAACTTCGCAACGCTCCGATTGACGAACAGTACGGAGTGATCGAGTCCCCAATCTGGAAAAACACGGGTAAAACCGTCACGCTTCTTGTCGGCGGCGGAAACGTTGAAAAAGTCGCGGTTCAGCTGTGCGAAATCGTCGGTGATGAGTGTACGAACATCGCACCAGCCGTCCGGGTCATCGAGACCGCGAAAGGACATAACACGCAGGACTTCTTCCCCGTCGAATGGAATACGGAAGCTCTGATCGGCAAAAATCTTATGATTCGCCTGCTTGACGGCACTGGCGGAGGTTGGGGGCACATCACGCTCGACGACGTGCGGGCGGAGGGGGAAATTCTGAACGATGCGACTGAACACTACCGCAAAGTTCGTGCAACGATTTTCCCTGAACTGCCTGTTCATCGCGAAATCGTCCCAACGATGCCAGATCCAAACGCGCTGAAAAACCCCGATCTTATGAAGTCCCCGATTCTGTTCGTGGCCCGTCACCAATACCCGGGTGACCACCACAACACGGCCACGATTTTCCAGACCGGAGAGATCAACGCCGCGAAATTCACGCCCGGCGCCGCACTGCGAGCCGCTGATTTTTCCAAACTTGACGCCAACGGCCAGCCGGAGATCCGAACGATTTTCGAGACACAAGACGGTGTGATCCGCGACCCGGAAGTCAGTTTTGACGGCAAAAAAATCCTTTTCTCTTTCCGCCAGAACAAAGATGATGACTACCACATCTATGAGATCAACGCGGATGGGACGGGCTTACGCCAAATCACGTCTGGCGGCGGTGTGAGTGACATCGATCCGATTTACCTCCCGAACGGCCAAATTCTTTTTTCCAGCACACGTGAGCCAAAGTTCTGCATGTGCAACCGCCACATCATGTGCAATCTGTTCACGATGAACGCAGACGGCTCCAATATGGATCAGATCGGGCATAGTACCCTCTTCGAAGGTCACGCCTCGTTGCTGGCCGACGGGCGTGTGATTTACGACCGCTGGGAATATGTTGACCGGAATTTCGGCGACGCGCAGGGGCTTTGGGTCACCAATCCGGATGGAACGTCACATTTGATTTTCTGGGGGAATAACATCGCGTCACCTGGCGCCGTTCTGGACGCGCAGGAAATTCCCGACTCGAAAAACGTCGTGTGCGTGTTTTCTTCCTGCCATGATTTGCCGTGGGGTGCGATTGCGGTTCTGGACCGCACGAAGGGGATCGACTCACCGAGTGCGGTACTCTATACGCTCCCGCCTGAAGGTGTAAATCGTGTGGGAGTTGGCGGTTACGACGAATTCAAGAGTTTGCCGGTCAAGTACGAAGACCCTCGACCGCTTTCTTCCGAAACGTTCCTTTGCTCGCGCCAGATGGCCGACAAACGCATGGCGCTCGTTCTGTTCGACCTGAATGGTCACGAGACCCAGATCCTCGCCGACTCCTGCCCTGAATACGGGATTTTCGACGCTCAGCGCCTCGCAGCCCGCCCGGTTCCGAAGGAGATCGAAAGCCGGATCGACCGTTCCAAAAAGACCGGAACGTTCTACATTTCGGATGTTTACGAAAGTCAGGAGATGAAAAACGTGGAGCGTGGCGAGGTGAAATTCCTCCGCGTAGTGGAATCCCCGGAAAAACGGTACTGGACGTACAATTTCTGGACGCTCGCCGGCGAACAGGCTCCGGCCATGAACTGGCACGATTTCAGCAACAAGCGCATCCTCGGAACGGTCCCCGTCGAGCCGGATGGAAGTGCGAACTTCGAGATTCCCGCCGACACTTTCGTTTATTTCCAGATTCTGGACGCACAGGGACGTATGATCCACTCGATGCGTTCCGGTACGATCGTGCGCCCGGGTGAAAATCAGGGCTGTATCGGCTGCCATGAAGACCGCCTGAACGCCGTCCCGCCGCGACGCACGGTCAAGGCTCTGCTCCGCCCGGTCAGTCAACTCAAACGTCCGTCCTGGTTCCCGCAAGGAAAAGAATTCAGTTTCATGGAATTCGTTCAGCCGATCTTCAACCGCCACTGCGTCCAGTGCCACGACTTTGGGAAACCGGGGGCAAAAAGCGTCTGCCTCGCACCGGACCGGAACCTCCTTTTCAATACAGCATATACGAGCCTCTACCAGAACAACAAAATCGTGGCTCCCGGCGCTGGTCCAACCAAAACGATGGACTCGAAAACCTGGGGAGCGCTGAAAAGTCCGCTCGGGAAAATCGTCGTGGAAGGCCACGGCGATGCGCGTGACGAAAAGTTCCGGCTCAGCGACGAGGAAAAGGAGATCCTCATCACGTGGATGGACCTGAACGGGCCGTATTACCCGACCTTCGCGTGTAACTTCCGGAACAATATTTACGGTCGCAGCCCACTGACGAACGAGGAACTGACCCGCCTGAACGAGCTGATCGGAGCCGGTTTTGCGACGGATGGCTGGGATAATAATCGGAAGTGGAATTTCTCAAACGTCGTGTTTGAACGTCCAGAACTCAGCCCGTGCCTCGCGGGCATGGACAAAAACTCCGCCGCTTACAAAGAGGCGCTGGGAATCATCCGCAGCGGTGCCAAGGTCCTGAACGAACGGACACGCGCCGACATGACCAATTTCCAGATGAAAGATGAAAACGATTTGTACCGGCTTCAAAAGTACAATCAGTGCAAACTGAACCTTTTGGGCAAGAAGTGATTCACGGTAAAGGAGAAACCTTGTGTTTTGACAATTATTCCGTTTCTCCTGATTATTCCGTGTTCAAATCACCTTCCCCTTTGAAAAGGGTCCAAAATTACTGAAATTTTCACTTCATTTCACCCGATTAAAAGTAAAATAGGCAAAATAATATTGGAAACCCTAATTTTTATGGGAGAATTAATATGACCCGTACATTAAAAGCAGTTCTTTGCCTGCTCCTCGTTTTGGGCTTCACAGCCGTTTCCTTCGCGGAAAACCCGATTCAGGAAGCCAAAGCCAAAGTCAAAAACCTCGCTAAAAACGCGAAAGTCGTGAAACTGACCGACCAGGCGGCAGAGGGAGCGCAGGAAGTGGATCTCTTCCAGGCGATTGCTGACGATCAGATCGAAGTCGGAGTCATTCAGGGAAATATGAAGGGCGGAAAACTTTTCGTCAAGAACAAAACGGACAAACCGCTGACGGTCCGTATGCCGAAAGCCATCGGGACCCGTCCCGTCATGGGGCAGGATATCGGTGGAATGGGAGGCGGCCAGAACCAGCTCATGGGTGGCAACATGGGCATGGGCGGCATGGGTGGTATGGGCATGGGAATGGGCGGTATGATGAATGTCCCAGCCGAAGAAGTTCAGGCCGTGAAATTCCAGTCCCTTTGCCTTGAGCACGGTAAACCCGAACCGAAAGCCTCCATCCCGTACGAAATCTGCAAGATCGAAGAATGCACACAGAAGCCGGAAGTCATCGCAGTCGTTGAGTCCCTGCATAATTTGAACCAGCGCAGTGCCCAGCTTGCTGCGTGGCACCTGAATAACGGTGTCTCGGTCCAGGAACTGGCGTCTGAAACCGTTTTGCACGTAAATGGCGTGCGGACGACCAATTTCTCTCCGGAAGAAGTGGCCCAGGCCGTTCAGATCATTCGTCAGGCAAAAGCCTATGCTGAGGCGCAAAATACGCCGGCAGCCGAAAGCTCCTCTTCGGAATCGATGAATTAGTAATCTGTAGAGATTTTAAAATCTACGGGGACGGCGCTTCCAGCGTCGTCTCAAAATCCAAAATCTACGGGGACGACGCTTCCAGCCTTGTGTCAAAATCAAAATCTACGGGGACGACGCTTCCAGCGTCGTTAAAATATCTTCAAACTAATGAAAAATTCTTATAATTTGAAGTAAATTTTCTCTATTTTAACGACGCTGGAAGTGTCGTCCCCGTAAACACATCCCCTGACGACGCTGGAAGCGTCGTCCCCGTAAGTTGACACGTATGGCCGTCGTCCCTCCGGATTAATCATCATTCGCCGACGCGCGGCCCGCTTTGCGGCGCTCGTTCTCCGTGAGGAGGATTTTTCGCATACGAATCGATTTGGGCGTACATTCTACCAACTCGTCTTCCTCAATGAATTCCAGAGCCTCTTCCAGCGTCATTTTACGGGCCGGCTTGAGAATAATATTCCGGTCACTTCCCGACGCGCGCATGTTCGTGAGCTTTTTCTCTTTGATCGGGTTCACCGTCAGGTCTTTTGCGCGGCAATGCTCGCCGACGATCATCCCCTCGTACAAAATATCGTTCGGCTCCACGAACATATCGCCGCGGCCCTGAAGCGCGTCAAGGGCGAACGCCACGGCGTTTCCGTTCGAGTTGGAGATCAGTACACCCGTGTTCCGCGTGGGGATCTCGCCCGCCTTGGGTTTGTAGCACTCAAAACGGTGGTTCATGATGGCCGTCCCCTTCGTCGCGTTCAACATTCGGGTGCGCAAACCGATCAGGCCGCGGGCGGGGATGGTGAACGTCAGAAGCTGGAAATCGCCGCGGGAGGAAACTTCCAGAAGCTCGCCGAAACGCTGGCCGACCAGTTCCATCACCGGGCCAGTCGCGTCTCCGGGGACCTCCACCAGAAGCGTTTCGTACGGTTCGTGAACCACGCCGTCGATTGTTATGTTGATCACTTCCGGCTTGCCGACGGAGAACACGTACCCTTCGCGGCGCATCGTCTCGATCAGAACGGAAAGGTGTAAAATCCCACGACCCGAAACGAGGAACTGGTCGGACTGCGGGACCGGCTCGACGCGCAGGGCCACGTTCCGTTCCAGCTCGCGCATCAGGCGGTCACGCACGTGACGGGTGGTAACGTACTTCCCCTCTTTGCCGGCCAGCGGCGACGTGTTGATCCCGAACGTCATGCGAAGGGTCGGGTCGTCCACGTGGATTCGCGGCATGGCGACCGGCGCGCTGGGTGAGCAGATCGTGTCGCCGATCTCCACGAAGGGCAAGCCAACGATTGCCGCAATATCGCCCGCGTCCGCTTCATGGACCTCGTTTTTCCCCAGATTGTTGAACGTGTAGAGGATCGCGACTTTGCCGTTCGTCGTCTGGTCGTCCTTCTGCATGACCGTGACGGTCTGCCCCTTGCGGAGCGTGCCCGCCTGAACGCGCCCGATGGCGATCCGGCCGACGAATTCGGACCAGTCGATCGTCGTCACGAGCATCTGCAGCGGTTTATCCATCTCGACGGTCGGGCCGGGGATCTTTTCGAGGATCATGTCGAGCAGCGGCACGATGCTCCCGGTCCGGACTTTCGGGTCGGTCGTCGCGTAGCCTTCCTTCGTGCTCGAGAACAGGTACGGGAAGTCGGCGATGTCCTCGTCCGCGCCGAGATTGATGAAGAGGTCGAACATTTCGTTCACAACTTCCTGCGGGCGGGCGTCTTTGCGGTCGATTTTGTTGATCAGAACGATGGGCTTCAAGCCGATCTCCAGGGCTTTGCTCAGTACGAACCGGGTCTGGGGCATCGGCCCCTCCGCGGCATCGACGAGCACGAGGCAGCCGTCGGCCATGCGCAGAACACGCTCCACCTCGCCGCCGAAGTCTGCGTGGCCGGGCGTGTCCATGATGTTGATCTTCACCCCTTTGTAGTTCAGAGCGATGTTCTTGGCCAGAATGGTGATCCCACGTTCCCGCTCAAGGTCGTTCGAGTCGAGGATCTGCGTACACTCAAATTCCGCGTCACGCATCTGGCTGCACTGTTTCAGAAGGCAGTCCACCAGAGTGGTCTTTCCGTGGTCCACGTGCGCAATGATCGCAATGTTTCGAATGTCGTCACGCTGTTCTGCCATAATGAACCTCTAAATATTAATAATAAAAGGATGAGAAGCAGTGAAAAGAAGTCCTTTAAATATACAAAGAAATGAAATTTCATCAAGCCCCCGTCTGGGAAAATTTACCGATTTTTTCGAAAAATGTCTTTATACTACCTTGGGGAATATTTTACCTATCTTAAACAACCGGTGAAGAAATCATAAAAGATGCTCTTTTTTGCCTGAATGTTTCGGGATTAACGATTGTTCTTAATTTTCCCGGACGATAGATAGAGTTGAATATAAGTATTTTTTTTGCAGGGGAAATTTGAATGCGTATTAAAAAACAGCATAAAATGAGTCAGAAACGTCGTGGAATTTTGACGTTTGAGTGGGTTCTGCTTTTTGCAGTTTTGACGATTGGTATCATCGGCGGCATCGCGGCCATGCGTGATACTGTGTCGCTAAAATTTATGCAGGTCGGTGGAGCTGTCGGCTCGCTGAATACAAGCTATAAAGTTCTGGAACCCACCGAACTGAACCATGATATGGTAGTTCCGGCCATGGAGTACACTTCCTCCACCGTCACGATTACCCCGAAGGAGTACACCCCATGAAAAGTATTCGAGCTTCCCTTTTGAGTGACGAAAGCGGTCTTTTGACGCTGGAATGGATTTTCCTTTTGGCGATTTGTGTCATTGGAATCGTTACGGGCATTGGCGCCATGCGAGATGCCGTCAGCATAAGTTTTTTCAGCGGCGCAGAAGCCGTTGGAGCCGTTGATCCGGCTTACGAGATACATGACTACCAGGGAAGAAACAACCGTTATACCGTACAAGGTTCTAGTTACAGGGGCGGAACCGTTTCCACTGAGGTAGATATTTATAACAAATGATACTCAAGCGGTCAAAGGGTGAAAGAAGATGAGAAATCATAAAATTTTGCATCTGTTTCTTGCCGACGAAACGGGTGTCCTGGCGTTTGAGTGGATCCTTCTGACGATCATCCTTACGATCGGAATCATCGGAGGATTGGCTGTTTTTCGAGATACGGCAGTCCTCAAACTTGGTGATATGGCAAATTCAGCAGTACATTTGGATCAGTCCTGCGGGGGCTCCTGCCTGGAACATGATTATACGGATACCCCCGGCGAGGTTACTGCCGAATAATCAGGACTCGGCATTGAAATGTTGTTCCTGTAATACACGATCCTTACAAAACCAAACCTGAATCAGACAGAAAACATGATTACTTTTTTCCCGGTTTTTTATATAGCAGCGCTGGCGATTTTCGCGCTGGGAATGGCCGTGACGGATACCGTCTGGCGCAAAATTCCTAATAAGTGCACGATCCCGTTTGCTATTCTGGGACTCATTTTTTCCATCACGCTCTGGATCGTTCAAAGAGTTGGCGCAGCCAAACCGCTTGAATGTTCCATGGCGGAACTCGGTGAAATGGAAGGTATCCATTTTGACGTTATGTTTTCATATTTGTGCCAGATCACACCGTTGTGGGCACTGGCCGGTTTTCTGGTTGGTTTTTTCATCCTGTTTCTTGGTTTTGTCATTGGAGGCGTGGGCGGCGGAGACGTCAAGCTCCTTGCAGCGCTTGGAATATGGCTCGGCGTGAAGTGGTTTCTGCTCGTTTTTTGCGTGGCGATACTGCTTGGGGCAATCTTTTCCGTCTGTGTCATGATCGCCGGTGGACCAATGCGGATGATCCGCAGAATGAATCGTATGAAAAAATTGGGTTCGACCGGGGAAACTGATAAAAAATTGACCAAAAAAGAACGTCGCAGCCGCGACAAACCGAAACAGTTAAAACGGATCATCCCGTTTGCCATTCCAGTGGCTCTGAGCGTTGTGCTGTTCCTGATCATGTTCGTCACGAACACGTTTCAGAATATCCCGGTTTTTTATAAGTAAAGATTTCACACCCGTACAAACAAACTTCAAAATCAATAAGATATAATTGGCATATTCGGAGGAATTATTATGAGTTCAACCAGTCCAACGACTGTAATGGTCGGCATTGTTGCCATTCTTATGGGGCTCGGGACGGCGTACGGTGTACGTCAGGCCATGAAACCGCAGAAGGAGACCCCGGTTGTGGAGGCTCCTAAAGTTGTGGCGAGACCTCAGCCAGCCCCCACCAGGACGATTGTCATGGCAAAAGTAAACCTGGCTCCGAACACGACTCTGACGTCGGATAATCTGAACGTGGTGAAGATACCTGAATCCATTTTCCTTCGCATCCAGAAAAACGCCGGTTCTCCTGGCGCTCTCCCGTTTGAAAGTGCCGATATGGTTTTGAATCGTGTGACCAGTTCACGTATCATGGCTGGAAACTGGATTACGGAAGAAAAACTCTATGAGTTCGGGAAAGTTCCAATGATCGAGGAACAGCTCGGCCCGGATGAGTTGGCCATGACGATTCCCGTCGATACATTCAATTCAGTGGCCGGAATGCTTCATCCAAATTCTCGTGTAAACATCGCCTGGATGCCTTCCAAGAATATTCATCCGGATATTCCAACCTCCACAATGATTACCATCTGCAAAAACGTTCGTGTGGTGACCACGAGCGCAGAGATGATGGAAACCAATCCCGGTAAAGTGCAGAAAATTTCGAACCTGACGCTTGCCGTAAATCAGAAACTTGCAAATACGTTGGGGGTTTTGCAAAGTAAAGGCAAATTTGCGATTACCATGGCCGGTCAGCAGGAAGATCCTCAAATGGAGGAGAACTGTATTGAGGAACGTGAGAATCTGTTCGGGATCCTGGGCCTTACACCACCAGAAGAAATTTACCCGATGACCGCTTCCGTAGATGCCTGGGAAGGGACATCGAAACGTAAAATCAATTTTTCGTCCGATGAAGTTCTTGAGGCTCACAATGAAACGCGCGTGGTTATGTTGAAACTTCAGCCGCTGAAGAGGGCTCCAAGGTCTTCAGAAGATCCGGACACCGTCGTCGTTGAATGATTGAAAATCTGAAAACAAAAAAGGTCGGGATAAAACCCCGGCCTTTTTTTATGGGTGTTTTTCAGGACGATCTTTCTTTACTCTGCTGTCTTCAATTCATCGACCAGTTGGCTAAACTCTTCCAACGCCGCCGCGACCGGTTCGGGTGTCCGCATATCGACCCCGGCGCCGAGCAGCAGTTCCAGGGGTTCTTTCGAGCATCCACCCGAGAGGAATCCCAGGTAGTCCGCCAGTTCCGCCTCGCCGCCGTTCAGCACCCGTCGGGAAAGCGCAATGGCCGCTGAAAGCCCGATCGCGTACTTGTACACGTAGAACGCGTTGTAGAAGTGCGGGATGCGCAGGCACTCCAGCGGCAGGCACTCGTCGATCGTGAAGTTCGGCCCGAAGTAGAGCTCCAGCAGTTTCCGGTACGTGGCGAGCAGAAAGTCCAGCGTGAGCGGCTCGCCCGCCTCGGCCGCAGCGTGAACGTCCCGTTCATACTCCGCGAACATGGTCTGGCGGAAGATCGTGCTGCGGATCTCGTCGATCGCTTTGTTGATCAGGTTCAGCCGCTGGCGTTTCTCCGGTTGGGCCTTGAGCAGATGGTGCAGAAGGAGCTGCTCGTTGAACGTGCTGGCGACCTCCGCGACGAAAATCTTGTAATTGCCGTAAATGTACGGCTGGGTCTTCCGCGAGAGGTACGAGTGCATGGAGTGCCCGCCCTCATGAGCGAGCGTGAACACGCTGTCGAGCGCGTCCTTCCGGTAGTTCATCAGAATGAACGGGAACGTGTCGTAGCAGCCGCCGCTGAACGCCCCGGAGTACTTCCCCCGGTTTTCGTAACGGTCACACCAACGGTCCTCAGTCAAACCGCGGCGCATGCTCTCCACGTAATTCTCCCCCAGCGGCTTCACCGCTTCCAGAACCAGCGCGACGCCTTCGTCCCACGGAATATTGACTTCCGCGTCCTGGAACATCGGGACGTACGTGTCGTACATGTGGATCTCGTCGATCCCCATGATCTTCCGGCGGATCTCGAAGTACTCGTAAAGTTTCGGCAGGAACCTGTGGACCGTCTCGACCAGCTGATCGTAAACGCCCACCGAGATCCGTTCGTCAAAGAGCGCCGCCTCGCGCGCCGTCGGGAAATTCCGGGCCGTGGCGTAGTAAATGTCCTGATGAACACTTCCTGAGTAAACGGCCGCCAGCGTGTTTTTGTGGGCCTCGAACTCCTCGTAATACTGGGTGAAGACCTGGCGCCGCACGTCGCGGTTCTGCCCGTAGAGCAGGGCGCTGTACGATGCGTGGCTCAGCTCGATGGTCTGCCCCTGGTGGTCCGTGACGGTGCCGAATTTCATGTCCACGTCGGTGAGCTGGTCGAACGCCTTGGACGGGGTCTGCGCCATTTCGGCCTGCATCGCGAGAAGACGTTCCTCCGCCGCGCTGAGTGTGTGGGCTTTTTCCTCAAAAAGACGCTTGAGCCAAAGCCGGTACTCTGCGAGCTGCGGCGCGTCGAGGTATTCTGCGAGCTGGGCTTCAGGAAGGGCCAAAAGCTCCGGCGAGAGGAAACTTTCTTCCTGAGCCGCGCGGCTGGCGGCGTTCATGAATTTTCCCAAAAGGGCCTGGAACTCGCTGTTCCCGGCATCCTCCGCAGTTCGCAGTGAGGCGTAGGTCCCGAGTTTGTCGCTGATCCGGTCCATCTCAAAGGAGAAATCGAGGCACTTTTTTACCGCATCGGCCCCTTGCCCGAGCGTTCCGCGAAACGAGGCGTACTGCGGGATTTTAGCCGTCCACTCGCCGAAATCTTTCTCCCAATCCGCGGTTGAGGCGTAAATGGATTCTACGTTCCACCGATCCCCGGCGGGCACCTGCTCGCGGGTCGGTACAGGTTGAATATCAGTCATAGATCGATCTTTCCATAAAACGACGCCTGGAAATGAGGTTTCCGAGCCGTCGAATCAAAATGAAAACTGCAGGTGATTAAAAGGTTTGAACACGATTTCGTGGCATTATACCACAGAGAGCCGGACACGTCAAGTTTTGGAACAGGAAAAAAACGAAAAATTTTCAGAAAAAGGGAATCCCCCTCCTTGACGAAATTTGAGAATCTGTTATACTTAGGCGCACTTGAAAGATGAATTGTCGGCCAAGCGTGCCGAATCTCTTTCACCAGTGGCCTCATCGTCTAGTGGTTAGGACACGGCCCTTTCAAGGCCGCGGCATGGGTTCGAGTCCCATTGAGGTCATTTCAGGGCGTTGCAGACTTGTAACGCCTTTTTTGTTTTCTTGATTTAACCCCGTAATTTGAAGGTTTTTCTTGACTTCTGAAATTTGTTTGCAAGAATCAGAAAAGAGCTGTTTTTATCACCTTGACTCCCATTTTGACCCCCATCAATTTCCCGGTTCTTGATAGGAAGATGATGTAAGGTGTTGGGGGAGTTGACTTTTCAAAAGGAGAAGAGTATAATTAGGCTGTCAAGGTTTTTCAGTTTATGAGTTCTGAAAGGAGATGAACATGAGCAAAATTCAGGACGAGTGGGTCATGAAGGTTTGTGGTGATGATAAAGGTCTGATTTTTAATTGGGAGGGAATTCAGTATTGGCTTGGATTTCATGATCATTATGGAATTTGGGATTTGTTTGTGATTCAAAATGGTTTCCCTGTGCGCGGTGTCGATACGAAATTTTATCACCGTGAATCAGAGGATCGTGGTTACGCATCACTTCGTGTTACAGAGAAAGTGACAATGAAAGAAGTGTTCCAAACTCTTGAAAAAGAAGATTTGACGATTATTGAAATGAAGCCTTTGCATTATTTCTGGATGTTTTTATATGGATTTATTGAAGTTGTGAAAATTCTTTTTGAAGGAAAATGGTATTCTTTAGAATATGAGGGAGAATCTCTGGTGAATTATAAATGGGAAGACCTGATGCGCGCTGAAAAAGAAGGGGAGGAAATCGATACTTCGTTTACCTTTTATCCTTCAGATTCAAATGATTATACTTATTTTGACAGTGTTGAGGAGTTGTTGAATTCCCACATTATTTCACCATCCAAAACCGTTCAGCAGGTTTTACTGGAAGCGGATCATATTCATTTCACTTAGTCATCAAAAAAGGCGTTTCCCATAGTCCACAGGAAACGCCTTGGTTTTGGGGTTTCAGCTCTTTACTCCATCCGCATGGTCTTCGCTTTCAGGACGAAACCGTCGGGCATCGTGTAGTCCAGATCGCCGAAGTTGGCCGTCACTTTCGTGTCGTCGGCGAAGCGGGTCTCCTGGACCGTCCGGTCTTTCGAGAGGACCCGGAACGATGTCATTTCGTACCAGCCCGTTTTTTCGGCCACGGGCATCGCGGTCTTGGCGCTTTCGAAAATCTGTTCCTTGAATTTCTCGTAGTTTTCGCCCGTGAAAATGTACATCGGCGGGACCCCGTACAGAGCGTTGAAAAGGTCACGCTTCACCCAAAGGCTTGGGATCTTGTTGTTGTAGTCGCCCCAGTACCAGTACGAAACGGTGCAGTCGTGGTAAACCAGTTCCCAGAGCGGCATCCGGTACGCCTCGCCGACCTGGTATTTGGCCGTGCGTTCGGGGGCTTCGTCCCAAATTTGCGGGATGTTCCGCCCTGCGTCCGGGACGCGGTACGGGCCGAGGCTCATCATTCCTTCGTAGAAGTCGCAGAACGGAACCGACGCTTCATGCCCGGTCTCGGAACCCGCCACGAGGTTGAACTTTTCGCCCAGAGTGCCGAGGAGTTCCATCTTGGCGTTTTTGCTCTCGGTGCGCGTGCACGGGTGCTTGGGGTGGTAACACTCACGCCACGGGCTGGCCGTCGTCGTGTCGATGAACCGGGCGCGGTACGGTTTCTCGGGGAGTTCTGTCCCGACCCGCTCGAGCTCGTAGGGGACCGCGCACGTGTCGCACAGGACGCCGCACGGGATTCGCGGCTTTGTTTTGTCTTTCTGGGAGACTTCCCAGCCGCGGATCCAGTTCCCGTTCGCATCGGTCATCAGTTCGTCCCGTTCCCACGCTTCGCTCGTCCAAGCGTCGGCTTTGCCAACCAGCGGGAAGTTTTTCGGGTCCATCGAGTCCTGGTAAATATCGTACCGGCTCGTCAGAATGTTCGGCATTTCGTTCCACGCCTTGATCTCTTCGGGCGACCCATTGGAGCTGGCGAGGATCTTTTTCACGCCGCCCGCCTGGAGTTCCTCGTAGATTTTCGTTTTGTTGCCACAGAACGCCCAAATATTCGCGGCGCCGATCAGACGGTCGAAGCCTTCTTTCAGGTTCGGGTTCCGCTTCAGTTTTTCGGTGAACGGAACGACCAGCCCGAGCGAGTCGGCGTAGGCGCGGTAGTATTTCAGCATCGTCGTGATGTCCGCCTGATCGAAGAAGACAAAACGTAAAACGCGGTCGTAGCCGAGTTTTTTCTTCTGCGCGTCCCATTCCGGCTGGATTTTGTGGAAGCCTTCTTCCGTTTTTCCGAGGCGGTACGCCGCGTCGTCGGGAGTCTCGTAAATGGCGAGGAAGCCACTTTTCCCGCGGACTTCACCGGCCTGGTTGGGGGCGTTCGGGTCAGAACCTTTGGCCGGGACGAACTCTTCCTCGCACTGAGCAAAGAAAGCCATGCAAAGGCCGTGGCCGCCGTAGGTGTAAAGCCGGCCGGGGATCTGCGCGTCTTCTTCGGCCGCAGGGAAGGAGATCCCTTCGTTGACCGGGAGGATCAGGCGGTCGTTCGCCTCGCTCTCAAAAGCCGGCGGCCAGGCGATCGGCGCGTTCATCGTCATTTCGTGATCGCCGGAAACCTTGATGCGGATTTCCGGATTGGACTTCGAGATTTGAACTTTTGCGGTGATCTCTGAAACGGTCAGGGCGTTGACGAGGCGGAATTCGACCGAGCGATTTTTCTTTTTGACTTCTACCGGGAAATTGAATCCGTTTTGGGGCGCCTGTTTCCAGACCCGGCCCGTGCGGAGGTCCTGCACATTGAAACTTGCGTCACGGGAGTGGAAGGTGAGTTTCAGGAAATCGTTGGCGAGTTCAAACGTTTCGTCCTCGGCGGGGATCTCGACCTGGCCGACCTTCTGGATCGTGTAATTGCGGAAGAAAACCTTGAACGGCTCGCCGGAGCCGCCGCCCGTGACGCGCGGAACCATGAGGGAGAAACCGCCCGGAATGATGAATTTGCACGTGAGCTGCTCGAATTCCGCGGTTCCTGCCGGGTTTTTGACGCTCTGGGATGCAAAACCCCATTGGGTCACTTCTTTTCCAACGCCCAGCGCGGCGGAAATGCCCACGCGTCCATTTCCTTCGGTGCGCATTTCGCATTTCAGCTCGTAGATCTCGCCGGGTTTTACCTCCACGTTCGCGAGGTAGGAGGAGGAAAAGTCCAGCTTCCCATCAAAGGCGATGGCTTGCACACCGTCCCCTTCATCCGTCAAAACCGGCGTCGCGTCACGCCCCCAGCAGCCGGAAGAAGTGAGTTTTTTCGGAGTGGAAAAGTCCTCAGCAAACGCGCAGACGGTCACGCCGAGGAAAAGTAAAAGGGTGAGGATTTTTTTCATTTGGACCTCCAAAAAAGGATGGTTGAAATCGTGGGGAAAGTGGAATTACGGGGACGACGCTTCCAGCGTCGTCTTTAATTCGTAATTTAAAATTCATAATTCATAATTCATAATTGGAAACGCCGCTGGAAGCGTCGTCCCCGTGGTTTTTTACGGCACGATCGCCCCGCCGTCCGTCAGGACTTTTTTTACGGCCGCAAGGTCCAGCTCGCGGAGCGGGTTGGACGTCCGGACGCTTACGACTGCCGCGGCGGCAGCGGTCTGGCCTGTGGCGATGCACGCCCCCTGAACACGGAGGCCGGAATTCGCCAGTCGGTCGGACGAAATGCACCGGCCCGCCACGAGGAAATCGTCAAGTCCCGCCGGGATCTGCGCCCGCAGCGGAACCGTGGGGACCGTCCCTTCCGTGAGCTGTTTCGGCTGGACGCCCGTTTCGTTGACATGCAGATCGACCGGGTAAAACGCGAAGCAGAGCGAATCGTCCCACCGTTTCCCCGACGTGTAATCGTCCACCGTGATCACGTAATCGCCCACGACGCGGAAGGTCTCACGCACGCCGACCTCGGGGCAGAACTCGACCAGTTTGGCCGTCTCGCCTCCCGGAAGCGTCCGAATGAAACGGAGCATCCGAAGGGCCGCCTGCCGTCCGCGCAGGTTGGTCTCGGTCCGTTTTTCAGCGGTCGAGCCGTCAGCGCCGTACACGTAATTCCGGGACGAGTCCTCCAGCGAGGAAAGGATCCCCCACCGCGCGTCGCCCGGCTGGAGCGTTCCGTCTTTCATCACCGCGTTGTACTTTTGGACGATTTCGGCTTTCTGCTCCGGCGTGAGTTTTTGGACGGGGATCTCGTGTTTGATCCGGTAATTGAACGTTCCGGGCTGGGTCGTTTCCTCGCGCATCCGGTTGGCTCCCGCCAGCGTCGCCACCGACGCGCTTCCCGTGCAGTCGATCACCCGGCGGGCGTGGATCGTGCGGATCTCCCCCATCGCCGCGGTGGTCACGTCCCAGCCGGCGGCGGTCTTTTTCAGCGAGGTGGGGGCCTCGTAGTAGCGGATCTTCACGCCGGCTTTCAGGAGAGCTTCCTCTGCCATCAGCGCGAAGAGCGGGCCATTAATGCGGACCTGAAGCTCCCAGTGCCGGGCCGAACCGCCGCGGCTGAAATCGGGGAGCGTGCCGTCGTTGAGTTTCACGCACTCGCAGATCAGATCCCACGTCGGGCCGGCAATCACCTGCTTCCCCCAGGCGTGGAAAAGGCCGGGAAACGCCACGCCGCCCGAGGTGGTGTTTCCGCCCAGAATGTGCGTCGCCTCGACCAGGATCACGTCCGCACCGGTCTTCCCGGCAAAGAGCGCTGCACTGATCCCCGCAGAACCACCGCCAACGACCAAAATCTCGCACGACGCCTCATCCGCCCCGGCCCGCGGGGTGAAAAGGAGGATGGAAAACAGAAGGAACAAAATGGTCTTGCGCATAAAAACTCCTTAAAAATCCTGAAAACTCCGTTCAGGAACGCAGGAAAAGGGCCCAAACGACGCACCATACCACGATCGCGGCGACCGAGATCCAGAAGACCGGCCAGCCGCCAAGGTTCATTACGAGCGGAAGGGCCATAGAGGTCCAGATCCCGCCACCCATGATCGGCTCGTGGAATAATTGCTTGCTTCCGAAGGCGGTCTGGGCGCACGATTTGTTTTCCGGGTCAGCCGTCCGAAGGAGCAGAAGGCCCGTCGCCGTCACGCCCATCATCTGCCCGAACTCGGCAATAGCGCGCTCAAACCAATCGACTTTGAAAAGCCTTGGCGCCAGGTAAAGCAGCGCGAAAAGGTTCCAGAGCGTTCCGCCCGCGGCCAGGATCAGAAGCGGGAGCCAGTGCGCCGCGACGAAACCAAGCTGGATCGTGGCGACGGCCGAAAGGACCAGAAAATCGAGAGATGCGCCGGCGATGCGCTGGACCTGACCGTGATCGACGAACCGGTTCAGCCGGGTCAGGAAGAGCAGGCGCTGAAGGAGTAAGCCTCCGATCATCGCGAAGGGGAAAAGTGGAAGACTCTGCAAAATGTAAAGTTTCCGGATCGATTCGGGAAGGAACGGGTCGCCGGCGAGGCAGAGGTTTTTCAGACCGTAGCCGATCAGGACGGCCAGCCCCACCATCGCGATGTGGAAGGCCAGGGAATCGATCGAGTCGGAATGGACCGTCTGCTTTCCCGCGTCGGGGCGTTGCCCGGGGGAGTAAAATCCATACCGCTCGAGTTCGTCAGCGTCTTCCAGCTTCCGAATGTTTTTCAGGATCCCTTTCCGCACGGCCCAGTTGATCAGGATCATGCCGACCATGATCCCGAGGATCATTCCGAGCGTCGCCATGGTAAATCCGAGGTCTTTTCCTTCTTCCCAGCCGAGAAATTTAAAGGTTTCGGTCAGTCCGCCGACGGTTCCGTGCCCACCCTCAAAGCCGATTTCGATCAGGTTTCCGAAAAGGGGAGAAACCCCAAAAACCGGGACGAGCAGGAGCAGAGTAAGACCCAGTCCAACGACGTACTGCCCCCAGGCGCAGATCTGGCCGAAGCAGAGCTGGGTGCCGGTGAGCTTCCAGAGGCCGTGCATCGGTGGGCGTTTAATGCCGAGAAAGAGCGATGCGAACACGATGCTGATCAGAAAACCGGGGAGTTCTTTCCAACCGGCCGTACACGCGGAAGGAACCCGAGGTCCGAAGCAGGTCAAAATCGCCAGTCCCACGCTCCCGCCGATGACCGCGGAGGGAAGGTAAAGTTTTCGCAAAACGGGCAGGCAGGAACGGAGCAGCTTTCCGACGAGCAAAAGAGCGCAAAGCGTGCAGAAGGATTCAACGATGATCATGGATGCGAATTAAAAGATTAATTTTCTGTAAAATAAAGTCCCGAAATGCCGCACGGCTCACAATAAATAAAATACTCATTTTTTTGCTTGCGAAGCCGCAACTGACTCCCGCAAACCGGGCATTTCAGATTAATACTGACGTTTTTCCCGCACTTTTCGCAGTGCCAGTAGTAATTTTTGAATCGGTTTCCCCACAGGATCTTCATGGTGTCTGAACATTCAGGGCAGACCGGATTTCCTCCAAGTTCTTTCAGGGGATTCTGGAAGGAATTGGGCACTGGTTCTGCAGTGGTTTGGGGAGACGAAACGGCTGGAGCCTCCGGAACGGATTCCTGAACCGGTTCGGAAGGTTTTGCTTTCTTTTCCAAAGGTTCATGGATCCGATACAAAAACAGACTGACGTTTCGGAGTTCCTCCTGACTCATGTCCCAAATGGCATCTTTGGAAAAAAAGGCGTCTTTTGAAAAGATGGAATTTTTTCTTTTGTACGTTTCAAAAAGTTCCACGATCCGATCCGTCACCAAATCGGACTTCATCACGACTCCTTCGTAGGGATTTTTTCCGGGAGGAAGAATGATTTTTCCCGAATCGGAAATCGCGACGATCACGTCGATCGGCATATAACCGAAACCACCCTGGACGAGACCCAGAAAGATTTTTTTTCTTAGAGTTTCACGCTGACTTTGCAAAAGTTCACGCAGAGCGTTTCCCTGGATTTTCGCCTGTTGAACCGGACTGGGCATCCCATTCCAGTGATTTCCCCAAAGACGGAACCATTGGCCATCCGTTCCGTATTTTACTGCGGTCGTAACGCTTTTGCTTTCGACGATGACCGCGCCGTAACGGGAAAGGACAAGGTGGTCGATCTGGCTGAAGCATCCGTTCGGAGCGGCAAACCGAATATTATTCAGGACAAAAAAATCATTGCTTTGGTCAAACCGCTGCTTCAGGTAAAACGCCATCTGCTTTTCGGCTTTGAAACCGCTTTTTTCAATGGGAGTTTCACAGTTGATGGGGTCAAGTTCTTTGATGATCATGAGTTAATGGACTTCTTTCTGCTTCATCGGGGAGTAAGATCAATGCAGGTTCAGAGAGTACCGGGAAGGACGACGCTGGAAGCGTCGTCCCCGTAAGACGTTGTCAGTGGCTCACCACCTGACGGTTTCCAAATATTTCAGGCTCTGGGGGATCTGCGTCTTGAAAGACGGCGAGTCGTCTTCGATGAAGTAGTACTTCACGCCGGTTTCCTGCGCGGCCTTGAAGATCTCCGGGAAATTCGCCTGGCCCGTGCCGAGCGGAACGTCATTTTCCACGGGCGTACCGCCGGAAAGATTTCCCACTACGCCTTTTCTC
>JAFTCU010000076.1 GCA_017454585.1 Thermoguttaceae bacterium
GAGGACGCCGGCCCTCCGGATCTAAAGGCGCCTCCGTATTAATACTGGCTCAAAAGGCCAGCCGTTTTTTCCGCCCAATCCACCATCGACGGGCCGGGGATCAGCGCTGCGTCGCTTTCCGTCAAGCGCACGATTTTATGATCCTGAACCGCACGAAGGCCCGGAAGTGTCTGCCACGCCCGGTCCAGTTCCTCATCGGATGCTCCCTTCCTCACTGAGTCGGGTATGATTTCCATAATGACGTCCGGGTTCATACTCAAAATCCCCTCAGGTGAAACTTTCGGGAACGGGGATTTTCCCGTGTACGCATTCACCCCGCCCGCGGCCTCAAGAAGCGGCTCGCAAAGTCCATCGTGGCCGGTGACGTAAACGTCCTCCAGACGCGGGCTCGTGTAATTCCGGCTCACGACCAACAGAACACGGATTTTCTGGTCATTCTGCGTACTCTCCCGAAGATTTTCAAGCCTCTGTTCCAAGCCTTCGGCCAGTTCTTCAGCGCGGTCTTCGACCTGGAAAAGCCGACCTAGATGCCGAATTGCTGCAAAAACATCCTCAACCCGTTCATCATGGATCGGCTCGGGTATCCAGCCGAATCGCCGAAATGTCGCTTCCAGTTCCGCGTAGTGCGTGTTCATCAGGATCCGGTCCGGTTTGAGTTTGGCCAGAAGTTCCAGATTCGGCTTGAAAACGGTCCCGACCTGAGTTTTTCTCTGCGCCTCGGGCGGGTACTTGCAGTGGATCGTCACGCCAACCAGCCGATCTTCCAATTCGAGCGCGTACATAATTTCCGTCATGGCAGGCGAAAGAGAAACGACCCTTTGCGGCGGTCCTGCGTCTGGCTCCGACGGTTTGTTCTTGGGAACACACCCGATCAAAACCCAAAGAAAGAACGAAATTAAAAGGAAACGTTTCATTTTTATTGAAGGAGTTCTTTTTCCTTGTACAGCTCGAGCGCCCAGAGCTCCAAAGCCGGGTTTTGTTCCAGGATTGCCAACTGCTCGCGGGCATCGTTCAACCGTTTCTGACGGCGAAGAACAGAAACAAGAAAGAATCGGGCGGGAACGTCCTCGGGAAACTTCAAAAGCCTCTCCCGCAGGAGTTTTTCAGCCTCGTAATAATTCTGACGCAGAAATTCCGTTTGAGCCAGTGGTAACGTATCGTTTGCCACGGAGTCTTTTTTTCTCTGTTTTTGGCTTTCCTGAAACGCCTTTTCAAACCGGTGTGAGACAAAAATCCCCAGTAGCCACGTAATTCCGAAAAGAATCAAAAGCACCTTGCGCGACTGAACCGGCATAATGTCATCCCAAACCAGTGTCACACACAAAACTGCCATCGCGAAGAATGCGTAGAACATCGCCCCAAGCCACGCTCGAAAAGAGCCGTGACGTACCAAATAATCGAGACCTGGCCAAAGTTTCAAAAGACGCATGGGGGAGTTGGGAGTTAGGAGTTGGGAGAAGTTAGGAGTTAGGAGTTGGAAAAGCCTTTAGCTTTTATGGGTTGAAGTCTTTCTGAAGCCAACGTTACGCGAAGCGTCAACTCCTGACTTCTAACTCCTCACTTTAAAAAACCGCTCTGGCAGCGGGTCGCCGTCCATAAAGTCCGTTGCGACCCGAATCAGTTCGGCAAAGGATTTCACATCAAACGTTTCAAGGAGGCGCGCCCGGCGGCTTTCCACCGTCCGGGAACTGATCGAAAGACGTTCCGCGATTTCCCGGTTGTTTAAACCTTCATATAATAGCCGCATCACATCTTTCATCCCATCGTCGAGTGAACGCCATCGCTGGAGCAGAGCCGCTTGCAGAACGTCACGCATTCCGTGTTTCTGGGTCCAGTTTTTCGCGTTCCTGAAAATCGTTTTTAGGGACTCGGGAGTGGTCTGGAGCTGAAAGTAGTCGCAAATCGGGATCCTCGACCATTTCAGAGCTTTCTCGACCGTGGGGAATGTATCCACGACCAATACTGCGTGTGGGAATCCGGTTGCCCGCAGTTTTGAAATGAGCTTTTCCACCTCTAAAACAGAAAACTCCATGGCTGGAACCAAAACACATCCTGTGCCCCGCGAGCAGGAAGTCAAAAGGGCGTTTGCTGAACAGCTGCTCACAAGAGAAAGACCAACCGACTCCACAATCTGACGAATCTGGCGAAGAAAGGCAGAATTTGAGGAAAGCAAATAAACCAGCATGGTACGCTCGGGTATTAAAAAGTTTAAAATTTTTCGAAAAAACGAAAACTACCCCCTTCACAAAAAGAGGGAAATATCGTATTTATTATAATAGATTTTTTCTTTTTTGCCAGTGTAGGCAGAGAAAAAAAATAAATAATTACAAAAAAATTCCGAAATCTCACTCGATTTTGGTCGAAGGAATCTCGAAATGAAAGCGTTCATCAAAAAATTTTTCGCGCAAACCAATTTTTGGGTCACCTTGAGTGCCGTGGTGATGTTCCTCTTTCTCGTTTCCGGCAACCTGGCAATCAATTCGCTGGAAACCCCCGTGCAGGCCGCGGATATGGCGGACACTGACGAAGATGAAGACCTGAACCTTGACGTGCTTGACTCCGAAATCGGGGAAAGTGATTCCAAGGCGGATCAGAACGATGCACCCGAAGAGGAAACCATCCCCGAAGATGAGCCCCAGGCGGAAACACCTGCCGAACCAGAAGCTCAGTCCATTCTCGAAGATACGGCCAACACCGATGTTCCTGAAAAATCAGTTGAGGAAGTCAAGCAGAAATCGGGCAAAGAGTTGAAAAAAGAGCCCGTTGAAAAAAACGACAAAAAGTCCAAAATCGACATTCCTCCGCTTGAAACGGTCCTTCCAGCCAATTCGGCCGTGATCCTTCGGGCGTCGTCGGTTCGGGATTTTAATGAACGTCTGGAAAAACTCACGGAAACGAACTTCCTGATGCTTTTCAAGACCTTGGGAAAAGGAAGCTATGCGAAACAGGTCGCACCAGACAATCCGCTCGGAGCCGTTCTTTTCCCGGCGGGCGGCACGTTTCAGTGGGCCGCGTTCGTTCCGATGAAAAACTACAAAAAATTCATCGCCTTGCTGGAAGTCAATACGGACGCTTTCGAGTCTGACGTTCCGGAAGGGACCGTTTCCGCGGTCTCCGAAACGCTTTGTGTTGCCCCCTTCCACGGCTACGCGCTTTTTGGTCCCAATCCGGCAATTCTGAAAAGTGTCATGGCGGCCCCAAAATTCAGCGGAGCGGTCTCGTTTACCCCATGCGCCATTAAAGATCCCACACTCAGCATTGAGCTGACGAACGTTTTGATCCGGTTCCTCGTTCAGGAAGGTCGGATCGGAATGGAAGAATTTGCTCCCGTATTCACGCCTGAAATGCTGGGGATCCAGGAGGGAAGCGAGCAAATGGCTTTGGCGAAACAGTACTTTGACCGCATTAATGATTCCATTTCCTGGATGGATGCCAATATTCAAAGTGCGCGTATCGACCTTTCGATTCAGGACTCCAGCACCGTTCTGAGTACTTCATTTCTACCCAAGCCGGGTACTCCACTCGCGGAAAAGATTCTGGACCCGTATGTCCCGCTCATTTCAACCCGGCTGGACAATCTGAGCTTTTTGAAGGTGGTTCCCACCTGGCCTTCTCCGCTATTCGGTCAGGTTGACATTCCGCCGCTCACGGCCGAAAAACTGGACGCCCCTTTCAACCGTATTCGCCACGTGGAATTTTCACTGATGACCCCACCGCAAAATGGGCGTTTGGCGGAAGGGTGGTGCTTCTTCCTCGAGGTCAACGACTCGAAAGCCTTCATTAAAGAACTGCTGGTTCCGCGTGCCGAGGAAGTAGGCGGCCAGTTCGGGGCCAATACGATGAGCGAAATTGGGAGAGATTTGGCTCAGCAGAGTGCGGAACGCCGTCTCAATCGTCAGTTGAATCGCCAACGTCCTCCGCGCCGGTATGTCAATCCTGAAGAAGCGGCCCAACGAGGGGAAATGATTGGCGGTCTTATTGGCGGACTTATTGGAAAAGCCGTTGCCAAAAAAGAAGCCATGAAAGTTCAGGATTACATGGGTTACGACCTGTATTCCTCAGATCTGGTTCAGTACACGCAGCTGAAGAAAAGAATTAAGGAACAAAACGAGGGAACTGCCCCACCCATTCAGTTAGGCGGAGGTCAGCCCGGAGGTTTGGTTGGACTGTTGATCCAGCAGCTCGTCACGGGGGAAGCAAACCTCAATTTGCAGGAACAAATCATGGGTGATATGAAAGAAGACCCGGCAGATCCGCCGCTCGTCGCGACACGTAACCTGATCGTGACTTTGGACCCGCACCACCTACTGATCGTTCCAGGAAATGACTATGTTCTCTATGATGCGATGCGCCGCTGGAGACAGACGCAGGCCGCTTACCGGCTTCCGATTCCGGAACAAACCCCGGAAGAGCTGGCTGAGCGCGAACGTATGACAAAATACGAACCCAGTTTCGGAAATGTCACTCCTCCTCGCTCCCCGGACAAACCGAGGGCCGAGTGGAGCGCAAGCTGGGAAACGATTGGCGCGGCAATTACCGATCCCTACCAGCATCAGGTACGTTTCGCCTCGATCTTTGTTCCCAAAGAAGCCCTTCGAACTGCGGATTTGGCCAGTAAGATGTACGATGTTGAAATTCCTGAACGGATCCGTGAAGGGATCCCCGCGGACCTTCCGCCGTTCCTGATGATTTATACCACCTCGAAACAAACCGGCAGCACGTTCACGACGATTCCCCACGAAATGAGCAAGGCCCAGTTCCAGAAACTGATTATGGCCCTCCCGACGCTGTTGGCGAAGTAAAATAAGTGTGGAGTGTGATTCACACTCCACGCTTCTAATTCATAATTCAAAATTCATCATTCATAATTGGAATAATGCCTTCCGTTCCTCCTCCGGTTCCGCCGATTCCCCCTAAAAACCGCAATTTAGCCGATGCGCTGCAAGAGTTTGCTCAACAGCAAAAACTTATGAAGGAAGAACTGCAAAAAATCATCATCGGTCAGGATGATGTCATTGAGCAGCTCTTTGCCGCGATTTTTACCCGTGGGCACTGCCTTCTTGAAGGAGTTCCCGGTCTTGCGAAAACCCTCATGGTCAGTACCCTTTCACGGATTCTGGACGTAAAATTCAAGCGGATCCAGTTCACACCAGACCTTATGCCCTCGGACATCACAGGGACGAACGTTCTCGATGAAGACGAAAACGGCCGCAGGAATTTCCGCTTTGTCGAGGGGCCTATTTTCGCGAATATTCTCCTTGCGGACGAAATCAACCGAACGCCTCCAAAAACCCAATCGGCTCTTCTTCAGGCGATGCAGGAACGTGAGGTAACAGTCGGTCAAAATACGTACACGCTTCCCGATCCGTTTTTCACGATCGCGACCCAAAACCCCATCGAGCAGGAAGGCACGTATCCGCTTCCCGAGGCGCAGCTCGACCGGTTTATGTTCAATATTAAAATCGACTACCCGACGCAGGAAGAAGAGGAACGAATCCTCTCCCAGACGACCCGTTCCGAAAAAATCGAGGTGAAAAAAATCCTCTCTGCCCGTGCGATTTCAAACATTCAAAAGCTGGTAAATTCTGTGGCGGTCAGCCAGTACATCGTCAAGTATGTGACCACGCTGATCCGCGCGACCCGTCCCAAAGACGAATCGGCCCCGCCGTTTATTCGTGATCTGGTCGATTGGGGCGCCGGTCCCCGTGCCGGTCAGTTCCTCATCCAGGGTGGTAAAGCGATCGCCGCGATGGACGGCCGGTTTGCCGTGGCGATCGACGACATTCGGCGCATAGCTGTTCCGGTTCTTCGTCATCGGTTAAGTGTGAATTTCCAGGCCCAGGCGGAAGGGATGACAAACGATGCGATCGTAAAACGTCTCGTGGGTGCGATCCCGACTCCTCCCGTTTCAAAGTTTTGAAGAATACCCGATCCGTCTGAACGCGAAATGAATTCATAATTTATGTCTGACCTTAATGTCCCCAAGAAAATCCGCAGAATCCATCAGCTTCTTCTTGCAGCTGGAGCCAGGGATATTCTGTTCGTTGGAGGTTATGTTCGTGACCTGGTTCTCGGAGTCCCTTCCAAGGATTTTGACCTCGAAATCTACGGTTTGTCTTACGGTCAAATTGCACAGGCCCTTAAACCACATTTTCGTATTGATCAGGTCGGCCAGAGTTTCAGCGTCCTGAAAGTCGATCAGGAAATCGATCTCGCCATTCCCCGCCGGGAACGTAAAACCGGAACCGGGCATAAAGCGTTTGAGGTGGTTCCTGATTCTTCGATGACATTCCGCGAAGCCGCCGCGCGCCGTGATTTTACGATCAACGCGATTGGAATGCGGATCGACGGTTCTTTTGTGGATCCCTACGATGGTCTGGGCGATTTGAAGCGCGGGATACTGCGTGCTCCCACCGAAGCATTCTGCGAGGACCCCCTGCGGGTTCTGCGCGGGATGCAGTTCGCCGCCCGATTCGGTTTCACGATGGAACCACGAACTGTCGGCTTTTGCCGTCGGGTATTGTCTGAATTCAAGACACTTTCCGCGGAACGTCTGTACACCGAGTGGGAAAAATGGGCGTTAAAGGGCCGCTGGCCGGAAAAAGGGCTGGACCTCCTGAGTGAAACAGGCTGGCTGACGTGTTTCCCCACGTTAAATCACCTGACTCAAGCAGAACAGGATCCCGAAATTCATCCTGAAGGAAACGCTTGGGAACACACGCGCCGCGTCTGTATTGCTGCGGCGCGGCTCGCGGAACGTTTCGGATTAAGCCCGGAGGAACGCTTGCACCTCCTGTTCGCCGCACTTCTGCACGATGTGGGGAAACCCGAACAGGGACACGCTCAAAAAGGCGCACGGCTCGCGGAACAATTTCTTCTGAAACTCCGCGCTCCGCTGGCGGTGATGAAGGCGGTTCGGTCGTTGGTACTCACGCACGGTTTCCACGCCCATCGGACTCTTGACGAATCCCACGTTCGCCGTCTTTCTGTTCTTCTTACTCCATCCAGTATCCGACTCTGGCATTTGCTCATTTCCGCTGATGAAGAAGGACGTGGACTTGAGGAACCCAAAGCCGAAACACACTGGGATGAATGGCTTCAACTTGCGGAAAAACTCGAAATTTCAGAACATCAGCCCGATCGAATTCTTCAGGGGCGTGATCTGGAACCCTTTGGAATCAAGCCTGGGCCTGAAATGGGCAAAATTCTCGCTAAAGCATGGGAAGCTCAACTGGACGGCGCTTTCAAGACCCACGAAGCAGGCGTTGAGTGGTTGAAAAAAGAACTCTGAAAGAATCTCTCAATAAAATTAAAGGATTAAATGAATTTTTCTTTCCGGGCAAAGTTTAACTGGCAAAATTTCCACATCCGGGCAATTATTGGCAATTTTGCCAATGTGAGGCTGGACTCATTGGATCAATCACTTTTGGCGAGCCTTTCTCTTCCTCATGATCTCCTTCAAAAACTTATGTTTTCATAAAATGAGGAGGAATTTTGCCCCTTCATCTGTAAAATTTTCACTATCTGGAAAAAAATTTTTTTGCTCCCCAAAAGCCTCCAAAAAGTTAAAATCGGCAAGCTGAAGAATGCCTTATTTTGACTATTTCAGTATCTCTAATTTTGTGTATTCTTTTTCTGATTTTTGAGAATTTTCCATATATTGTGGTTTTTTGAGGATAATCACATTCCGAAAACTGTATGTTGTGGTTTTTGACAGCATATTTCCATTCGATAGTTTATTATCAGAAGATGGGTTTGCCTTGCCGTCACATTTTACCTATTTTGTTTTTTTGGCACGCCGGTCGAAAAAATTTCCAAAAATTTTTAGTCCCATTTTTCCCGTCCATTATAATTTATAAGTCATTGAAATTACAAGAGTTAAGAATGCTTTTATTCGGCACGTAGGAAAGCAATTAAAATTCCAAAAATCTTTATATGCTTAAATTAGCGGATTTTCTCTGATTTGGGGAGGGCTACTTGACGAAAAGTGAAATAAATGGTAAACTTCTCAAATCATCAACACGATGTAGTGGTTTTCCAAATTAAATACACAACATCTGGTAATGGCAAATTTCACGTTTTTTTGCCAGGATGACTGACGTTCATTTTTCCCAAATCGGTTGAACCGTCGGCCCCGTTGGCCGCGCCATGGGAAGGCACTCTTACACGGATTCGTCTGTGTTTGCGCTTTTCCGGGTCACTGAATTCACTCCATTAAAAAAAGTAATCGTTTATCAGGAGAATTTATGTCACAGGTCCCGTTACAGGACTCGTTTGCGTCCAAACTTCATATTCCTTCCGTTTTTTGTCCCGAAGATGTCGCGGATCCGTTTGATACTGTGACTTGGGATCTTCGTACCGCTCAAATTAAGGGGGACAAAGGGGAGCTTATATTCGAGCAAAAGAATTGCGAATTTCCAGTCAACTGGAGTCAGTTGGCCACGAATGTTGTCGCCAGCAAGTACTTCTATGGGGAGAACGGCACTCCGCAGCGTGAACACAGCATCCGCCAGCTTATTCACCGTGTCACTCGTACAATCACTGATTGGGGGAAGGAAGACGGGTATTTTGCCTCGGACGTTGATTCTGAAAATTTCTATAAGGAACTAACTTACCTCTGCCTTCACCAGATGACCGCATTCAACAGTCCGGTCTGGTTCAATGTTGGTTTGTACACACAGTACCACATCAAGGGCGCGCAGTGCAACTGGGCCTGGAACCGTGACGAGCAGAAACTCTTCCAGCCGGAAAATTCCTACGAGTACCCGCAGGGCTCCGCGTGTTTCATCCAGAGCGTCGATGACAACATGGAAGACATCATGGAACTTGCCCGCAGCGAGGCGATGCTCTTCAAATTCGGCTCCGGCACGGGAACCGACCTCTCCACTCTGCGCAGCTGCCGCGAAAAACTCTCTGGCGGTGGACGTCCTTCGGGGCCTCTTTCTTTCATGCGTGTCTATGACCAGATCGCGGCCGTAGTGAAGTCAGGCGGAAAAACCCGCCGCGCCGCCAAGATGCAGTCCTTGAAAGTCTGGCACCCGGACATTATGGACTTCATCGAATGCAAAGTCAAAGAGGAAGCCAAGGCGAAACTCCTCATGCAGAACGGCTACGACTACGACACCGCGTACAGTTCCACGATGTTCCAGAACGCCAACCTTTCGGTCCGTCTGACCGATGATTTCATGCAGGCGGTCGTGGACGACAAACAGTGGACGACCCATTGGGTCACCGACCCGACCAAAGAAGGCCCATCCTGGCCCGCACGTGAAGTGCTGCACAAGCTCTCACAAGGCACGTGGCTCTGTGGCGACCCGGGCGTTCAGTTCGACACGACCATCAACAAGTGGCACACCTGCCCGAAATCCGGTCGGATCAACGCATCCAACCCGTGCTCCGAGTATATGTTCCTTGACAATTCGGCGTGTAACCTTTCGAGCATCAACCTGATGCGTTTCTTCGACGAAGAAACAGGCATTTTCGACATTGACCGCTTCGCCGCCGCCTGCAGGATCATGTTCATCGCCCAGGACATTATCGTGGACCGCGGCAGTTACCCGACCTACAAGATCGCGCTGAACAGCCACCTATACCGCCCGATTGGCCTTGGTTTCTCGAATATTGGAAGCCTTCTGATGGCTCTGGGCCTTCCGTACGATTCGGACGAAGGCCGCGGGATTTGCGGCGCCATCACTGCGATCATGCACGGCTCTGCGAACCGCACGAGCGTCGAGCTGGCCCGCGCCAAAGGGACTTTCGACGAGTACGAAAAGAACAAAGAGGATATGCTGCGCGTCATGCAGAACCACTGGGACGAAGTGGAAAAGATCCACAGCGCGCCGCGTTATCTGCGTGAAGGCGCCCGCAAAATTTGGGATGATGTGCTGAACAACGGCCGCCGCTACGGTTTCCGCAACGCTCAGGCGACGGTGCTCGCCCCGACCGGGACGATCAGTTTCATGATGGACTGCGACACGACGGGGATCGAGCCGGACATCGCGCTGGTCAAGTACAAGCAGCTCGCCGGTGGTGGCTACATGAAGCTCGTGAACCGCACCGTCCCGCTTGCGCTCAAACGTTTGGGCTACTCCCAGGAAGACATCGATTCGATCCTGGCGTATATCGATAAAGAAGACACGATCGAAGGCGCGGCTAATCTGCTCCCGGAACACCTTCCAGTCTTTGACTGCGCGTTCCAGGCCCGCAATGGCACCCGGTTCATTCCGTGGCAGGCGCATATCCGTATGATGGCGGCCGCTCAGCCGTTCCTTTCCGGCGCGATTTCCAAGACGGTAAACCTTCCGAAAGACGCGACCGAGCAGGACATTTATGATGCCTATATTGAAGCGTGGCGCATCGGTTTGAAGGCCGTGGCCATTTACCGTGACGGGTCCAAGGGCGCTCAGGTCCTTTCGACCAGCCGCAGCGACAGTGAAGACAAAAAAGACGACGATTCGTCAGAACCCACGAAAGAAATCATTCGGGAAAAGATCATTTACCGTCCGCGCCGTCGCCGTCTGCCCGACACGCGCCCCTCGATCACTCACAAGTTCAACATCGCGGGTCACGAGGGTTACGTCACGGTGGGCCAGTATCCCGACGGAAACCCGGGCGAGGTTTTCATCACGATGGCGAAAGAGGGAAGCACGATCGGCGGTCTGATGGACTGTTTCGGCACTGCGATCTCCATGAGCCTCCAGTACGGCGTCCCGCTTGAGGTTTACGTCAACAAATTCTCTCACACGCGCTTCGAGCCGATGGGGGCGACGAAAAACCCGGACATTCGGATCGCGAAAAGTATCGTGGACTACATTTTCCGTTGGCTCGGGATCACGTTCCTGAACCGCCCGTCCGACGCGGGAACCGACACGGGGATCCCCTACGAAGGTACGATCCTGCAAACGCCGAAAGTCACGCCGCAGCTTCCTACCGCTCAGGAAGAGGTTGAGGTCAAAACCACCGTGGTGACGGAGGAATCCGCTCAGACTATGGAAACCGCCGTGCAGCCCGAACCGGCTCCGGTCTCTGAACCGGTCCCAGCCCCGAAAGCGGATCCAGAACCCGCTCTCGCCAGCGCGTCGGCATCCCTGAAGAAGACGGCCACCGCAAGTTCTGCGGCTGTACGGGAAGCATTTCCGCAAAATCTGGAAAGCAGTGCAGCCCGCAAAGCCAGCCGGTTTGAGGAACAAGTCCGCGCGTTCTACGCCCGCCGCAGTGGAACGGTCAAGAAAACCGCCAAAGAGGGGGGAAACTCCGCGACCTCGATCCTGGACGAACCGATGGTGGACCTGAGCAGTGAACGGATGAAAATGTTCGAGAATTTCCAGGACGACGCGCCGCTCTGCAGTAATTGCGGCTCGGTCATGGTCCGGAACGGAAGCTGCTACCTCTGCCACGTCTGCGGCTCGACCAGCGGCTGCTCTTGATCCTCCTCACTGCAGGGACGACGCTTCTAGCGTCGTTTTGGGAGTGCGGCAATACAGAAGCCACAGACTTCTTTTGCCGCTTTCCCTTAGCGACCGAAAACCTTGCCGATCAAACGATTTTTTCACGTGGGGAACGTCCGCAGCGTTTCCGCGGCAAAAGTCGCTAGCGCTCCTCTATTACCGCAAGGGAAAGCGATGAATGTCGTTTGCGCGACTGTATCATCGCACTCCAGATTTAACGCCTCGGGCCCATTTCTGAGAACGGGATCTTCTGGAAGCCCGGAATCTTCTTGAAAATTTCTGAATCGTCGCGGAGGTTCAAATCTCCGCCCTGAAAATCGACGAAACCCGGGTCATGGTCGAGCGTCAGATTCGTCTCGTCGAGGTCCCACGTCCCGGTCGGGTCCATCGTCGGATTCACGAAAACGTTCCGCTGGGCGTAATTCCGACGCTCGGCAATCGGCGCGCCGTCCATGAACCCTTTGAGTTCCGGGTAAGCGCGCAGGTACACGTCGCTCGTAATATCGACCTCTTCCAAAAGCCGTTTCTGCCAGAGCGGCGCGTCGATGTAGTCTTTCCAGCGCTGGTCGTTCCACGGGGCCGAGCCGAGCGGGCGCTTGCAGTCTACGAAAATATTGTTCCACGCATAATTCCCGTGGCCGCCGTGGCAGAAGATCGTCCCGAAGGAGCCTTTGCCCGGTTCGCCGCAGTTCACGAAAATGTTTCCATAAACCTTCTCGCCGCCGTCGCCGTCGTCGAAATAGACCGCGGCATTTCCGTGCCCGCGCGGCGAACCAATGTCGTGCCAGTAGTTCCAGCGGACGACGTTTCCGCGGCAGGACGGATTGCGCCCTTTGTAGAAAGCGGCCGCGTCGTCGCCCGTGAGGCAGACGTGATGAATGACGTTCAGCTCGAACACCATATTGTTCCCGCCGACGGTAACCGCCTGATGCGGCGCGTTGAAGAATTCATTGTGCCTCGCGGTGTGACCGACTCCGGTCAACGTCAGGCCGTTGGCGTAGCAGAGGCGGTGCTCGGAAAAGTCGTGGATCGTATTGTTCTCCACGAGGCAGTTCCCGGGCGTGAGGGTCTTGCGGTCGCCCGACTCCCAGATCTGGATCCCGCCCGCGCCGTTGAACTCGATCAGGTTCCCGAGGAATTGACCGTTCGTTCCACTTCCGAACGAAATGCCGGTCTGGCGCGTGTTGCGGACCGTGCAGTTTTGGATCGTGATGAACGAGGAACCCAGCGAAGAAATACCCTGCGTGTACGTCTCCTCAATGACGAAGCCGTCGAGCGTCACGAACTGCGTGTTTTCAAACGAAACGATGGAATTCCCTCGGCAGGCGAAGGTCACGTCGGCGTTTTTCAGGTCCACGGCGGGGTAAAAGTAAAGCTTTTTCGCGGCGGCGTCCACGAAGTACTCGCCCGGAACGTCCAGTTCCTCAAGGAGATGGATCGCACGCCAGCGGCGGGGAGACGGATTCCCCTGACGCAGGCCGTAGGTCGATTGGGTCTGGAACGTGATCTGCTTCTTTTCCGGGTCGATTTGGGCGACTTTCACCACGTCGTCGTGCCAGTCGAAGCACCAGTAGCCCCAGAGCCAGACGCCTTTTTCAGCGTTCCAGCGGTTCGGCGCATCGCCGGAGTACTCGAACGTTCCGCCGCGCGGGGCTTCCTGCTGGTTCTGCATTTTGGCGGCGTCGGACGCCAGGCCGGAATTGGCTTTGGAGCCGGAATCGATGATTTTCTCGACGGTCGCCCAGCCCTCGTTCGGCCAGCGGGCCATTTTCTGCCGGACACCATTCACAAAGAGTTCCGGGACCGGGATCGGCATAAAGGCGTGGTCCCCCATGACGCTGAGTTTCTGGATCCCCGCAGCGGTCAGGACCGGCGCAAGGTCGAATTCCAGGACCTTTCCACGGGAGACTTCCGGCAGACGGGCGAGCGTTTCCGCATCGGTCACGGGGACGAATTTGGCTCCATCCAGGGCCGAGGCGCCGATCAGGTGCGCCCCCTTCGGGTTTTCCGAGCGGTAAACGACCGGGGCGTCCTGCGTTCCGGCGTCCTGCGGGCCGAGTTTGAACGCTTCGCCGATGTAGTATTTACCGTCCCTCACGACGATTTCTACGGGTTCCTTCCCGACGAACGGACGGGCGGCGTCACGCGCGGCTTCGAGCGTCGCAAAAGGCTTCGCGGCGGTTCCATCCGCGTCGGCGGTCCCGTTGGGAGCGACGTAGAACGTTTTAGCGTGGGCGGTCAGCGCGCCGAGCGTGACCATCAGACCAAAGAGAAAAACGTGAATTGGATTCTTCATGGGTAATTCCTGGAAAAAAGGGTGGGAGAGAAAAATAATGGAATATTATACCAGATCCAGGAACCGCGTGCAAGGGGGGAGAGGATCCGGAGGGGACCAATGCGGCCGCCCTCCGAATCTGCGGTCAGGGCGTTGAGGGCGTACTTTCTCCCTCAATACTCTGCGCGACCGGCTGCGGCGTGTCCGAATTCTTTGAACCGGAGTTCAGCGCGTACCCACAGAGTACAATTCCCAAGGTCAGGCCCGTGGCAAAGATCAAAAAGAGGATCGCCGGCCTGAAATCAGAAAACCCACCTGAACCGCTGGAATTCAGCGTGTTCATCGTGAGCCTCCTTTTATTTGGTCGGGATTTCTGCCGGGACCGAGGCGGCCGGGGCTTCCGTCTTTTCCGGAGCCTTCGAGCTTCCGGGGATCCGGTTGATGAAACCGATCAGGACGAATGCCAAAATGATCATCACGATCATCAAAAGGCATGACTTGGTTGGACTATCGTTGGAGTCCAACGTCTTTTTCTCTTCATTGAGAAGGTCTTCATTCATTTTTAATCTCCTGTAAGTGCATAGTAGTCCTAAACTATAGCGATAGTGAATTAATGGGAATGCTTGTGATTAGGATAATCAACCATTAATTCCGCATGGGGAGATTAATCTGCAGCTTGAGAAACTGCGAAGAAAGAATCAGACGAAGTGCCGAGAGAGTACTCACAAACGAGCCGACCGCGTGACGGTACGCAGCGACGGGAACACACCAGCAGACCACGGATTGAATGTTGCGCTCGGAGTTCGAGGTGATGAGCGTCAAGGGAGGCGCTTCCACCAGGAAACAGAGCGTCTGGTCCGTCGTTTTGTCCGCGATGTTGTGGCTTTGGGCCTGCCGAGCGTGTTCCTCAGAAAGGGTGCTGTGCGTGGGCACAAGCAACTGGAAAAGCATGACGTAAATCGCGAGCAAAAGTGTCAGCTCGCGATGCATCTGCCGCCAGGTTTTCTGAGTTTTGTACTGCATAACGGTGTTGGTCAAATCTGGTTCATTGTGAGTTTTGAAACGTGGGTGGTTAATCCCCGTTTCTTTTTTCAGCCGTTTCGTCTTCAATGGATTCCTGCTCAGTATCACGGATCCCTTTTTTGAATTCCGTGACGCTTTGACCAAATGAGCGGGCGAGTTTGGGAAGGCGCGTGCCGAAAAGCAGAAGGGCGATAAAGCCCAAAATCAACAGTTCGTTTGTGCCGATTCCAAACATCGCAAGAGATGTACTGACCATTTTTTTCCCTTTCAAATTTAAATAATTCGCGGGAAACAAAACGACTGGCCGTTTTTGGAAGTTTTCAGTTTCCGCTGAAAAATCATTTGTTCATTAAAATCCGGCCGCGCAGGAGGAAAAATCCTACGGTGAGGCTGAACAGAAGGAGCATCTAGGAAGCCGGTTCCGGGAGGCCGACCTGAAGAATGTAACTGCCGCCTTCGCCGCGGGTGGGCTGCCAGACCGCCGTGAGGGAGTAGGGCGTTCCGATTTCTTCAAAAATGGCCGGGTCGAACGAAACGCCCAGCGTTAGGGGCGCGGGTTCGGCGAGCGACGTGGCGGTGAAAATTTCCATCCCGTCCATCGCCAGAACGTTCAGCGGCTCCTCACCGTCATTGATCAGGCTGAAATTGGCCGTGGAAGCAATGGTCCCGTTCGTCACCGTGAGCTTATTCGTCAGGAGGTCGGACCCCATCGCGTTGAAGACCAGCGCGGTCGTGCCGTTCAGCGTTACGGAGCCGAGCGTCTGGGCGTCGATCGGCTTGATGGTCGCGCCGTTCGCCACGATAATGCCCGCCGTGTCGGCCAGGCTGGAATCCTTGAATTCAAACGTTCCTGCGTTCACGAAAACCTTTCCGGAATACGCGCTGGTTCCGCTGAGGAACGCGAGCGTGCCGGTGCCGGTTTTCGTGAAACTTTCCGCGGCGTCCTGAGTCAGAGCGCCCGAAATTTCCAGGCGCGTGTTGGCCTGCGTCTCGAACGTGCAGCCGCCAGCGGTTCCCAGATTGCTTCGGAATTTCAGCGGTGCGGTGATGTACGAAACGGTCGGGTTTTCGGCCGTCGCGCCTGTTTCCGCTTCGGAAATGATCTTCAGGGACGTCGTGAGAAGGTCGAACTGCAGACTGGTGCTTTTCATCGTGCCGTTCTTGAGATGAACACGCTGGTAGCCAAGCGTTTCATTATTGCTGGAGTTTAGCAGCGTGCCGCCGTACACGTAAATGTCACAAGCGGGGGTGTTGTAGCCCAGCGCATCCTTGCTGGCGCAGTTGAGCGTCGCGCCGTCGTAAATGTACACTTTCGCACCGTTGAAGAAACCTGTGGCGGTTTCTGTATTGAGTTTGACTTCGCCCTCGTGGATCTCCAAAACGCCGGTCGAACCGGTTTTTGTGAGCGTCAGCGAGCCGTCGCCGAATTTCTGGAGCGTACCGGCGCCGGAGAAATTCCCCCCGAAGGTCGTGGCTTCATCTACGGTCCATTTGAAGACGGAACCTTCCGCGACGCTCAAATTGGAGCCGAAGGCCTCAGCCGTGTCGCGTGTGACCGTCCCTGAAGCGATGTTCACGGTTCCGATGGATTCCGCGCTCGCGCCGCTCGTCGCCCAGTTAAACGCCTGCGTATTTCCCGCGCCGGGGTCGAGTTCCAGCACGGCGCCGCTGGCGATGGTCGCCATTCCGCCGTCGGGGGTGGCCGTCTGCAGTTTTAACGTTCCCACCTGAACCGCGGCCGTGCCTTTCATTCCCGAAAGATCGCTCGTCACGGTGAAGACTCCATCGCCGGTTTTCTGGACGGTCGCGCCCTCCGGAACGGTCAGCAGGCCGGAAAGGGTCCCGGTACCGTTCAGGACCAGGTTGCTCCCGGAAAGGTTGGAGGTGATGTCTCCCGAAACGCTCAGCGTTCCGGCACCCGCCGAGGTCAGCGTGTAATCGCCGGTGATCCCGCCGGAGATCGAGCCGGTTTTTCCTTCCGCCACGCTGACCGTCGCGTCGTCGGCGAGGGTCAAAGCGTCGGAACTCGCTGCGGTGTCACTAAAATACAGCGCGCCGATCCCGTTGCGGCCAGCTCCCGCGATGGAAACGGGTTGGGTCTGTGCGCCGCCAGTGGAAAGCTCAAGGGTCGCGCCGTCCGAAACCGTGATGCCGGACGTGCCGGTCAGGGTACTTTTCAGGCGGAGGGTTCCTTGCTGAACCAGCGTGGTTCCCATGTAGTCCAGTGTGCCGCCGCTTATCTCCACGACGCCGTCACCGGTTTTGGTGATGCCCTGCGTCGGGGTACCGGTGTACTTGGTGATCCCGCCCGTGAGCTGAAATACCGTGTTGGCCTCTGCCGAAAGAGTCAGATTCTTATTGGCCCCCATGGTGTCGGTACGGAGGCAAAACGGGGAATTGGTCGTGGAAACCGTCGGATCGGCCTCCGTTGCGCCTTCGAGCGCTTTGGCGGTGAAGACCGCATTATTTGTCAGAATATCGAACCGGCCGGTCGTGAAGTTGATGGTTCCGCCGTAGAGGTTAATGTTGCAGTTCCGGATGGATTCGTTTCCACCCGTGTTTTTCCAGGTACCGTACAGGTCGATCGTGTAGTGGTTCGTCGTCGCGCCTGCGTCAACGGTCTCCGAGTAACCAAGTGAGTCATGCGCCGCGGTGTCCAGCGTCGTACCGGCCTTGATGGTCAGGACGGCATTATTCCGGAATTGGAGCGCTCCGCCGGTGGTGGTCGTTTTGAGCGTTCCTTCCTCAATGACGAGATTTCCATTCACATAATTCGCCGCGGCTGCACAGGTCAGCGCGAGTGTTCCGGTGCCGTATTTGCTGAGGGTCCCGGTCCCGGACGTCGCCAGTTTGTCGCCGGAGATCGTCACGGTATCGTCGCCGCTCACGTAGAATTTCAGGTTTGCGCCATTCTCCGCGAAGAGACTGGACGTGGTGCCGATCGAGGTCGAAGCGTCGCCCGCCTGGAGTGTGCCTTCACCCGCGGTGAGTTTCGAGATGCCGGTCTGGGTGACGATCACGTCGCCGGTTCCCGACTTGCGCAGACCGCCGCCACCGGTGATCGCCGCGGTGAACGTTACCGCTTCGGTCCCCGAATTGTTTACGCCGAGATTGGCGCCGGACGCGACCGTAATGTTCCCGGCAAGCGTCTGGGCCGCGGCAACGTCGAATTCCAGCGTACCGCCCTCGATGGAAATACTATTGTCGAGCAGGGTGGAAACGTTCGCGTCTTTGCTGATGGAAAAAACGCCGGTTCCGGTTTTCGTCAGGGCGCTGGTTCCGTTCCAGACCACGGTTTGGGTGATGGAGCCGTTTCCGGTGAGTTCCAGATTTTCCGTATTAATGTTCAGGGTCGTGGCCGTCACCGGACCGCCGAGGATGGTCTTTGCGCCGCCGTTGATCGTGAGTTCATGGTTCCCTGCCACGCCGCCGGTGAGCGAAATGGTTTTGCCCTCCGGAGCCGAAAGATCCACGTCGCTCGAGATGGTCAGCAGGCCGGAAATGGTTCCGCTGTCGGTGAAGTTCACGATGCTTCCCGAGCCGATATTCAGGGGCGCGGCGACGTTTCCGTTCGTGCCGATCTCCAGCGTGGCGCCGCTCGAAACCGTCAGACCGGACGAGGAGCCGAGGATGGTTCCATTGGCCTGAAGGGTTCCTTCCGCGAGGGTGAACGCGCCTTTCCAGTTTCCGTTTTGGCTGATCGCCATGGTCCCGGCACCGGTTTTTTTGACGCCTGAGTCCGTTGTGGTCCAGGAAGTTATCGCACCCGTGACGTTAAGCCGGGAACCTTCCGCGACGTTGAATTCCAGTCCGCTGCCGTTTCGGGGGGTGATCGGTGAGGAAATCGTGGAAGGGGTCGAACCGGTAACGGAGATTTTCGTTCCGCCGAGGAAGTGGTACGCTCCGCCGGTGGAAGAGAGCGTCCCGCCGTTAAGGGTGAGCTGAGTGTTGAGCCAGGACTCGTTTTGGGCGTGCGTATGATCAACGATTCCGCCTTCATTAATGACTATATACCAGTTCCCGACGTTTTTGTAGCCCAAAGTATCGTAAGAGGCGGTGACGAATTTCCCGCCGTTGTTCACCGTGAGAATGGTCCCTCCCGCGAAGAAAGCGTTGCTGGTAAATGATTTGTTTACGGAGACCGTTCCCGCGTTGACCGTCAGATTCACGTTCATGATCGTCGAAGTGGTCGAGGCCGGGGTGAAGTTCATGGTCCCCGTTCCCTCTTTCGTCAGCGTGAAGGTGGTCCCGCCGTTGACCGCGCCGGTGTAGGTCTCGTCGGCGTTGATCGTGTACGTGGTGTTGGTCGTCAGGGTGTTCGGGTCAGGGTACGAGGTCTGTCCGTTCAGTGAGGACGCGAACAAAGCGACTGCCAGCGTTAAAAGCGCGGATTTTTTATGGAATTTAAAGGTCATTTCGGACTCCTTGGGAAAATCTCAATATTATCATGTTAAACTATTATACGCCAAAAAAATGAACTGTCACGGCCCCGGGAGAAAAAAAACTGAAAAAAATTGTCAGATTTTTGGAATTCCAACCCTTTTTTCCTCTTTCCCAAAATTTTCCGGAGGCTCCTTGCAATTTCCCGGGCGATGTGTATAATTAACGGTTAATACCAAATTCCTTCCTTTTTTGAGGTCCTTTTATGAAACGTGCCTTCCTTTCCCTCCTTTTTACTCTTTGCCTTGCCATTCCGGCCTGGAGCGCCGATTTTTATGTCTCCCCCAACGGCAACGACTCGGCCGACGGCCTGACCCCAAAGACCGCCTGGCGGACGATCAAAGCCGTGAACCAGTCGAAAAGCGTCCAGCCGGGCGACCGCGTTCTGTTTGAATGCGGCGGGATCTGGCGCACTGGCCGTGGTCCCTCCCTGCGTCCGCACTCGGGCGAAGAGGGGAAACCGGTCACGTACACTTCCTACGGAAAGGGTGAAAAGCCCACGATCTACGGCTCCGTAAGCGCCTCCAACGAAAAAGACTGGGTCCAGACCGCCCCGAATATTTGGGGGACTCGCGAGACGAAACGCGAAAACCTCGGCAAAATCGAAATCCCGCTTCAAAACTGGTGGCTCCACACGGAGCACGGCGCGAAGTGCAAACTGACGCCGACCCGCGGGGAGGACGGCGTGACGCTCCTCATGCTGAAAACCGCCGAGACCGGCACGGCCCCGAATCACATTCAGCTCTGGGGAAGCGGCCCGACGAACGAAAACATGAAGGAGCATTTCGTGATGAAATTCCGCGCCCGGGCGACGGTCCCGTTCACCATGCCGGCGTTCACGATCATGCAGGCGGGTTTCCCGTACTACACGAAGTGCAGCGGCGGGGCCGGCTCGCACCAGATCACGACCGAGTGGCAGGATTTCGAGGCGCTGTTCACGCTCCTGGAAACCGACTGCGGTGAGGAATTGCGCTGGCACCTGAATCTCGGTCAAATGCCGGCGAACTGCGAGCTTGAGATCCAGCCGGGCGAGATCTTCGAGGTGAAAGTCGATGACGCTCTCGACCTTGCCGTGGACGTCGGGAACATCATTTTCGACCACGGAAACTTCACGAAGTACCACCGCTGCGGCATTAAAAAATGGAGCCTGGATGATTTAAAAGCCCCGGGCGAGTATTTCTACGACACCGTGTCGCACCGGGTTTTTCTTTACTGGCCGGAAAATCCCGCGAAGACGTGCAAGAGCATTGAGCTGGCGATGAGACGGCACGTCGTGGACCATTCGTGCATCCACGACGTGATCATCGACGGCCTGGGGATCGCCTACGGCGCGGCGCACGGCTTCGGCGGGACGAAACCGCTGCGTTACGTGATCCGGAACTGCGACGTTTACTACATTGGCGGGGCGCATCAGTTCACGACGGAAAACGGCTGGCCGGTCCGCTTCGGGAACGGGATCGAGTACTGGGGTTCCGCGACGGACTGCCTCGTGGAGAAGTGCCGGCTCTGGGAGATCTACGACGCTGCGCTGACCAATCAGGGCCGCGGAAACGAAAACGACCCCTCGGATGAAGTGCGGATCACTTACCGCGAAAATGAGATCTGGAACTCCGAATACTCGTTCGAGTACTGGAACAGCGGCGGGGTGACCCGCGACATTCTGTTCGAGAAAAACGTCTGCCGCGACGCGGGTTTCGGCTGGGCGCACGGTCAGCGTCCGGACCCGAACGGCGCGCACATGATGTTCTACAACAATCGGGCGGAAACGACCAATTTCGTCGTCCGCGGCAACGTGTTTACCAATTCGACCGAGGTCTGCATCCGTCTGTTCAACGACTGGAGCGCCTCGTACCGGATGGAGGGAAATAAGTACTCCATGCCGGAAGGAAAACCGGTCGTGCGCTTCCTCCAGGAGTTCTACACGATGGACCAGATGAACGAAGCCCGCGAAAAATACGGGATTCAATGACCTTCACTTTAACCCATAGAAAGAGGATAAAACCATGACTAAAAAGCTCACCTTAACGTTTCTTTCCCTTTTCGCCCTCCTTTTCATCGGCGCCGGCCTTCAGGCGCAGGAGGACCTTCGCTCGCTGCAGGACCCGGTGATCCCGCGCGTTGTGGGGCATCGTGGCCATTCGTCCATCCAGCCCGAAAACACGGTTTTAGCCGACCGTCAGTGCGTTGAAACCGGCGCGAACGGCTGCGAGTGTGACCTGATGCTCACCAAAGACGGCAAGATCGTCCTTTTCCACGACCCAAAAACGGACTGGAAAGTCCGCGACGCGCAGGGAAACCCCGTGAAAGGGGAGATCGCGGACTACGATTTCGCCACGCTCCGGACGTTCGATTTTGGGATCTGGAAGGGTGAGCAGTTCCGCGGGACGCAAATCGCCACGCTCGACGAGTACCTCGACACGCTGAAGGGGACGGATTGCATCCCGGTCATTGAGCTGAAAAAGTGCCCGCCGGACCCGGTCGTGGAAGCCGTGAAAGCGCGTGGGATGGAGAAACGCTGCGTCTTCATTTCCGCCTCGCGCCGCGTGAAGGAACTTTGCCCGGAAATCACGACCGCCTGCCTGCTCGGGAAGTGCGAAAACGTTTCCGACGCGGATTTGCCCGACTTTCTTGAGCGGGTCGCAAGAAGCGGAAACACGAACATGATCGACATTGAGCACTCGCGCATGACCCCGGAAATCGCGAAGGAACTGAAAAAACGCGGGATCTACATCATGGTCTGGACCGTTCAGCACGATCCGGAACGCCTTGCCGAGCTTTACAAAATGGGCGTCGATAGCATCACGACCGACTACCCGGACGAAGCGCTGGAAGCGGCGAAATGAATGATTTAAAGCCCACCTCTTTGAGGGGGGTGGCACGTAGTGCCGGGGGGAGTCAAGCGATGGTTTCCAGCACTCCCCCAGTCTCGCTTCGCGAGCCAGCCCCCTCAAGGATGGGGCCTTTAAACGACGCTGGAAGCGTCTTCCCCGTACTTGATTTGAATGCTTTTGATCGAATTGAATCAACCATGAAATCGTTCCTCCAAAACCTTTACCGTTTCCTTCTTCTTGTCGGGCCGGGCATTTTTTGCGTCGGGTACACCATCGGGACGGGCTCCGTGACCACGATGATCAAAACCGGCTCCGAGTACGGAATGAGCCTTTTATGGGTCGTGGCCGCCAGCTGCTTTTTCTGCGGCGTTTTGATGGAGGCTTACGGCCGGTTTGCCCTGGTGACCGGCGAGACGTCGATCCACGCTTTCCGCCGGTACTACGGCGCGCCCGTGGCGATCCTCGTCGCGTTCATGGTGGTGCTGGGCCAGTGGTTCTGCCTCTCCGGTCTGGTCGGGCTTTCCTCCGAGGCGCTTTACCAGCTTTTCCTTCTCATCTGGCCCGGGCTCGCGGAGGTGAACCGGTACTGGTTCGTACTGGGGACCGCCGCCTGCGTCATGTGCGTCGTGTACGCGATGTTGTGGGTCGGAAACTA
>JAFTCU010000077.1 GCA_017454585.1 Thermoguttaceae bacterium
CGGAAGCCGCATCACGGTCAAAATCAACGGCGAAGTCGTGACCGACGCCGACATTGCGAACATCACCGAGACGATGGACGGGCGCCAGCACCCCGGACTCCACAATGAATCCGGCGCGATCGGGTTCCTCGGCCACGGCGCGAAAGTCATGTTCAAAAACGTCCGCGTGAAAGAACTGGACTAAAATAGTTAGGAGTGAGGAGTGAGGAGTGAGGAGTTGAAACGGCAAGCGCCGGGTTAATCGCTGGGATTTTTCTGGGAGTTTTCTGGGAGTTTTCTGGGAGTTTTCTGGGATTCTTTCCCAGTTTCTCCCAGATCCTCCCAGCCTCTCCCAGAATTTCCCAGCCATTTGACCGGCGAGGCCGCCGCCCCCCGAATCTTCAGGAGATTACTAAATGAGTCATTCCGCTCAACAATTCATCGAAAAGTGGCGAAATCTCGGGAACGAAAAAAGCCATACGCACAAGTTCTGGCTTTCGCTTTTGGGGGACGTTTACGGCGTGGAGCACCCGGATTCTTTTATTGAGTTCGAGGAGCGCGTCCGGCTGAAAAACGTCAGTTTCATCGACGCGACGATCCCGGCCACGAAGGTGCTGATCGAGCAGAAAAGCTCCGACGTCGATCTCCGCAAACCGATCCGGCAGTCGGACGGCTCGGAGCTCACCCCCTTCGAGCAGGCGAAGCGGTACGACGACAATCTCCCGTACTCGCAGAAAAACCGCTGGATCGTCGTCTGCAATTTCCGGGAATTCCACGTTCACAATCTGGAGAAGCCCAACCGCGAGCCGGACGCCGTCGTGAATCTGGAAGACCTCGAAAAAAAGAAGCACGTTCTGAATTTCCTCGTGGATGAGACCCAGACGGAAGCGCAGGTCGAGAAGGATCTTTCCTTTGCCGCGGGTGAACTGGTCGGGAAGCTCTACGACGCCCTGCTGGCGCAGTACCGCGACCCCACCTCCCCCGAAACGCTGCGGAGTCTGAACGTCCTGTGCGTCCGGCTCGTCTTTTGCTTCTACGCCGAGGACGCCGACATTCTGGGGAAGCACAACTGCGTTTGCGCGTACCTCGCCAAGCGGAAAAATGACATGCGGCGCGCGCTGATCGACCTGTTCCACGTCCTGAACCAGAAAGAAAACGAGCGTGACCCGTACCTGGACGACGATTTGAGAGCGTTTCCGTACGTCAACGGCGGGCTTTTCGAGGGGGACGTCGAGATCCCGCGCATCACGCCGGAAATTGCCGAACTGCTGACGGAGGAGTGCTCGCGCAATTTCGACTGGTCCGGAATCAACCCGACCATTTTCGGAGCGGTTTTTGAATCGACCTTGAACCCGGAGACCCGGCGCTCGGGCGGGATGCACTATACCTCGATCGAAAACATTCGCCGCGTGATCGGACCGCTTTTCCTCGCCGATTTGAAGACGGAACTGAAGGAGATTTTCGCCATCCCGATCGAGAAAACGCGCGAAAGACGCCTCAAGGACTTCCGCCGCCGCCTCGCCTCGCTGACCTTCTTCGACCCTGCGTGCGGCTCCGGGAACTTCCTGACCCAAACGTACCTTGAACTCCGGACGCTGGAAAACGACGTTCTGCGCGAGCTGATGAAGGGCCAGATGCAAATGTCGGACGTCGCGATCCAGGTGGGAATCGACCAGTTTTACGGCATTGAGATCAACGACTTCGCCGTCTCGGTCGCCCGCACGGCGCTCTGGATCGCGGAGAGCCAAATGCTCAAGAAGACGGAAGGGATCATCAGCCGGACGCTGAATTTCCTCCCGCTGCACACGCAGGCGCACATCGTGGAAGGAAACGCCCTGCGGCTCGACTGGGAAACGATCGTTCCGAGAGACCGGCTCAGCTACATCATCGGGAACCCGCCGTTTGTGGGCCACCAGTACCGTTCCAAAGAGCAAGTTTATGATATGGACTTGGCTTTTACCGGGTTTGAAACCTACGGGAAATTGGATTATGTCGCGGCGTGGTACAAAAAAGCCGCCGATTTGATTCAGGGCACTTTAATTCGATGCGCCTTCGTTTCAACGAATTCCATCTGCCAAGGCGAATCCGTGGCCATCATGTGGGAACCGCTTTTTAAGCAGCGTTCGATTCAAATTGATTTTGCCTGGCGTACATTCCGATGGGATTCAGAGGCCAGGCTCAAGGCCCACGTTCACTGTATTATTGTGGGATTTAGTCAAAAACAGGAAGTGCCTGCTGAAGGTGAGTTTGATTCGGAGGGAAATATACGTTTGTCGTATGATGAGGACGAATCCGACAATCAGCCTTCCGAAGTGGCACCTCCAATTAGAAAGAAACGCGTCAAATTCATTTATGATGCTTCCGGAAAGAAAACGATTGTAGAAAATATTAATGGTTACCTCGTCGACGCGCCGGACATTTTTATCTTTGGGCGTGGTAAAATTTTGACCCCCGGCATTCCTCCCTTGATCAAGGGAAGTCAGGCCACAGACGGCGGTTTTTTATTTTTAACTGAAGCCGAAAAAAACGAGTTGATCGCCAAATATCCCAACGCTGAAAATCTGGTGAAACCTTTTGTCGGGGCTGAAGAATTTATTAATAATAAACCGCGCTTTTGTTTGTGGCTCAAAGGAATTGCGCCTAATGAATACCGCAATATTCCGCCTGTCATGGAGCGTTTGCAGAAAGTCGCAGAATTACGCTCTCAAAGCCCTACGCTTTCCGTGCAGCGCGATGCGTTGAAACCTGGTTTATTTACCCAAATCCGGCAGCCTTCAACGGACTATATTATTGTTCCAAGACATTCATCAGAAAGGCGTTCCTATATTCCAATCGGATACATGGATAAAAACACGATTTGCGGTGATGCGAATATGCTGGTAGATTCGCCTTCACTTTTCCTGTTCGGATGTTTGATTTCTTCGGTCCACATGGCGTGGATGCGGGTCGTTTGCGGCCGGCTGAAAAGCGATTATCGTTACACGCCTTCCGTGTACAACAATTTTCCGTGGCCGGAGCATGATGAAAAGGTTTCGGCTCGGATCGAGCAGACGGCGCAGGGAATTTTGGACGCGCGGGAACTTTATCCCACTTGTTCACTGGCGGACCTTTACGAAGATAAAGCAATGCCGGAGGAACTTCGGGACGCTCACGAAGCCAACGACAAAGCCGTCCTGGCCGCCTACGGCTTCCCCAAAAACATCAGCGAGGCGGAAATCGTCGCCGAGTTGATGAAACGGTACCAGGAATTGACCAACACTTGAGAGAGTGTGGAGTGTGGAGAGTGGAGTGTGGAGTTGACGCTTCGCGTAATGTTAGCGAAAGAAAGACTGCAACCCATAAAAGCCGAAGGCTTTTCCAACTCCACACTCCACAC
>JAFTCU010000009.1 GCA_017454585.1 Thermoguttaceae bacterium
CTCATCGATAATATGTGCATGCAGCTCGCGCAGAAACCCGAGCAGTACGACGTGATCTGCCTGCCAAACCTCTACGGCGATATTTTGAGCGACCTGGCGGCCGGTCTGGTCGGCGGTCTGGGAGTCGCGCCGGGAGCGAACATCGGAAAAGACGGCGCCGTCTTCGAAGCGACGCACGGTTCCGCGCCGAAATATAAGGGCCTGAACAAAGTGAACCCGACGGCCATGATCCTATCCGGCATGCTGATGCTTCGTCATCTGGGCGAAAAGGAAGCCGCCGACAAACTGGAAAATGCCGTGGCAAAAGTGATCGCCGAAGGCAAATCGGCCACGTACGACATGAAAGCGGACCGGAACGACCCGACCGCCGTCGGCACGCAGGAAATGGCCGACGCGATCTGCGAAGCGATGAATTAAAGTCTTTGAGAACGCATCTTGCTCACGAATTTACGGGTGGGTGGCCGAAACGGTCGCCCGCCCGATGAACCCACATTTCCGCGGGTTTTGCCCGCGGTTATTAACATTCAACCGCTGACGCGGTTCCATTTCCCCACCCCCCTGGATCTCTATTTTTAAGGAGTCTTTTATGCCTACCCGTCGTACTTTCCTGAAAACTGCCGCGGTCTCCACATTGATCGCCGGCGCACTGTCCGCCCAAGCCTCTGATGAGCCGAAAAAGGAGAATGCCCCAGCCCAGCGGCCTGACGGTTTTTACGTCGGCGCCGTCTCGGTTGATATTACGCCCGACCGGCCGGTCGTTCTGCCGGGCCAGCACTACACCCGCGTTTCCGACGGCGTGCGGACCCCGGTCGAAGCGAACATCCTCGCGATGGAATCCGTCCGGGACGGCGTGAGCACGCCCGTGATCTACATCAGCCTCGATGCCGTCGGGGTCTCGGGCACTTTTGGAAAGGCTTTTTGGGAGGAATTAAAGAAAGTCCTCCCGGACATTAACCCGGAACACGTGAATTTGAGCTGCACGCACACGCACACCGGCACGAATTTCTACGGCGATCCGAAAGACGCCGAAAACGTTCCGAATATCCTCAAAGTCGCTGAAAACCGCGAATTCGTGCTTTCCCGCATCATGCCGGGGGTCAAAAAGGCGTGGGATTCCCGCGTGCCCGCCCGCTACGGTTTCGGTTTGGGTTTCGCAACGCTCGGGTCCTGCCGCGGCGTCGTGTTTGAGGACGGAACCACCCGGAACAATGCGGACCCAACCGTCCCCACTTTCCGCGGTCTTGAGACCCAGGCCGACTCGGACGTGAACATTTTGTGCTTCTGGAACGAAAAAGACGAGCTGATCGCCATGGTGCTGAACGTCGCCTGTCCGTCCCAGTGCAACGAATCCACGACCAAAATCGACGCGGACTACTGGGGCGATCTGCGGCCTCAGCTCAAGGAAAAGTACGGCAAAGACGCCGTGATCCTGGGCTTCTGCAGCGCTGCGGGCGATCAGACCCCCGGGATCCGCTACCGCAAAGCCGCCGAGATCCGGATGCAGAAACTCCGTGGGGTCGAGCGCTCCCAGGAAATGGCGCACCGGCTTTACAAGGCGGTCGAGGACGTTTATGACCTGATCGCGTCCGACAAAAAAACCGACCCGATCGTGAAATTCGAGTACATCCCGCTGGATCTTCCGGGCCGGATAATCTCAGATGAGGAACACGAGAAAGAGGTGAAAAGCCTTAAAGAGTACGAAGAAATGTTCGCCAAAAATCCGACCTCGCTTGCGAGGGGGAAAATTGCGTGGCTGAAAAGAGGAGTCGACCGTTGGGAACGCCAGCAAAAAGAAGGGGTTCCAACGTTCAAAACGTTCGTCACGGTCATGCGTCTGGGCGAATTGGCTCTCTGCACGAACACGTTTGAGCTTTACCTCGATTACGGGATCCAGATCAAAGGGCGTTCCAAGGCCATGCAGACGTTCATGTTCCAGCTCACGATGAGCCCGTGGGACTACTCCGGCTACTTGCCGACCGCCAAAGGCGTGCGCGGCGGTGGGTACGGTGCCGTTCCGGCCTGCAACTCGGTCGGACCCGAAGGCGGGCAGATGCTCGTGGAAGAAACCCTCGCCGCGATCGCAAGGGAGTTCGAGGATAATCGATGATTTTTTGGTTCATCCGGCAAGTGCAAACCGGATGAGCCAATGTTGTTTACGCCGCTCTGCACAATTGTGGTATTCAACCCTTTTTTCATTTAAAACTTTGCGAACTTGGCGGACTTTGCGTGAGTTTTTATCATGCCTTTCGTCAGGTTGGTTCTGCGATTGGGAAATTATCTCACGCCCGCGTTCGCAAAGTTCGCGAAGTTTTAAAGGAAATTCTCAAAAAAGCTCTCCGATTTACAAAAATTCAAAATCGTCAGAATCCGGAATCTTTTTAATCCTGTAAATCCGAGAAAATCCGTGTTTAAATAAAGGTGGGAAATGGGTTTTATTATGCCTTTGGAAAAAGGTCCTGATTTTAATCCAAACGCCCATTCGCCTCATCCTCGGGGCCTGTAATCGCGGATTTAGCGGCAAGCTGGGCGTGATCTTTGGTTTGTTCTCTTTTCCTCATTACTGTGTAAACTCCCCTGCTCCGGGAAACCTGAACCTCAAAATTTCCACAAAAAAAGGGTGGCCTCGCGGTCACCCTCTGAATTTTTAAAGACTCAGCAAAGCGAAATCACCACGCGAAGTGGGCGAACGCTTTGTTGGCTTCGGCCATGCGGTGCACGTCTTCGCGCTTTTTGTAAGCCGTGCCTTCTTTGTTGTACGCGGCCACCAGCTCGTCAGCCAGTTTCTTCGCAATCGGCTGACCCTTCTTGCTGCGGACGGCGTTCAGGATCCAGCGGATCGCCAGCGACTGCTGACGAACACGATTGACCTGCATCGGGACCTGGTAGGAAGAACCACCGACGCGCTTGGAACGGACTTCGATGGTC
>JAFTCU010000078.1 GCA_017454585.1 Thermoguttaceae bacterium
AGCGGAGGACATGGGATTCGAACCCACAACCGGTAAAACCGGCAACTGATTTCGAGTCAGTCTGCTAGCCATTCGCGTATCCTCCCCAAATGACTCCCCCATTATAGCAGAATCCTTTTTTTCCGCAAGGGGGGGAGCCATGAAAAGCAGGAAAATCTACCGAACGCTTTCCGACTTCAAACTCTTTGAGGCGATTTCACGAACTTTTGTGGCGTAAAACTCGGGATTTGAGCGGAATTTCTGAAGGTTTTCGGCCGTCGAAAAAACGAAATTCCGATCATCGAAGCGAACTCCAAAGCGGCGGTTTCCTTCCACTTTCTGATTGGATTCTGCCAGTGCCACAACATCCTGACCACTCGAAACCAGAGCATAGTAACGCGGATTCTGAAGGAATTGTTCCTTTTCACCTTCCGAGGCGAAATAGTACAGCGCCTCTTCAAATTCAGCAGAAATGTTTTCGTCTCCGCGGACCCAACGGTTTTCCTCTACCAGTGTGACCGGGCTGAAACCTTCCAGAACCGGTTTCGTTTCCTGAGAAAAACTGGTCGGATTGATATTCAGGCGAGGATTGGCCGTTTCCCCAGCAACAAGCACGGGTGTTTCAGGGGGCGTAAGCAGATGATCGATCTCGCTTTCCGAAGCGTCTTCGCGCGGAATATCCTGTCTGGCGCTCAAAGCCATAAGGTCCAGTTCCTCTGCGACCGGGAGAGACTCTTCCTCCGTTTTAGCGGCTGGAGTTTCCGGTGTCGAAAGAGCGAAAAGGTCCTGTTCCTCAACCGTCTGGTTGTTTTCTTTTCGGGAGTCTTTCAGAGTCGGAGGATCCAAGGCAGGAACTTCCAAAGCCGCAGACATTTCCGTGTCCGGATATTTGGGATGTGAGGGGGCCTGAGCAAGCTGCAGTTTCTTCTGCCAGTTCGAATCCACCGGTTTTTTCATTGGTGGAAGATTCACCTGATTCGCGGCGGCGGTCAGGAAATCACTGTACTGTGCAACCTCCTGACGTCCGGTACTATGCGTAATGTATTTCCCTTCCGATGAAACAATCACGTCTGCCGGGAAAGAAAGAATTCCCAGCCGGGAGCAAAGCTCCTGATTTTGATTTCCATCCAGTTTAACCATTACGTAATAAGATCCGGCCAGTTTCTGAATACGCTCCTGATTTAAAACCTTTTGCTCCATCCAGTTACAGGGCCCGCAGCTTTCCATATAAAAATGAATGAGCATCGGACGCTTCAGCGACGCCGCAGCTTGACTGGCTTCGTTAATGTCGGTAAACCAATAACAAAGGATCTCGGGAAGCTGGGCCGGAGCCGGAGCAACAGGCGGAGTCGTCAAGGAATTCGCTCGCAGAGCCAATTCGGGAGAGGCAGGTTTTGGGGTTGATTGTTTTTTGGCTTCCGTGTTTTTTTGGGGAGACGCTGAAACGGTTTTCGCGGCAGGCCTGGTATTTTGTGAATCGCTGATCTCTGAATTTTGGACCGTTTTTTCGGATTTTACGGGAATTGCAGCATTATCTGAAACTTCGACTGGTTCCCAATAATTTGCCTGATCCGAGTAATAACTGTACGTCTGACTGGTACGAACCCGACCACGGCGGCCAACAGCGAAAGCGGAGTCCGTACAGAAAAAGGTCTCAATGGAGAAGACGAGAAAAGCACATACGCAAACGCTTGCGAAACGGCATCCCAACCGACTGGAAAATTTAAACATTTGGGCCCCCCAGTGTTTGTAAAACACAGATTCCTTTATTTAGAAAAAAACATATTGCTTTCTGAATATCGGAAGCTGCAAAATTAATCCAAAGAACTTTTTCAAATACACACTTGCGTCAATTAAAACGTCTGTTCCAGAAAACGCTCAGAATCCTAACATGACGGTACGCTCACTTATCAGGGTTTTAGGGGTTGAGAGGATTCTTTTGGAAAGAAAGATATTTCTGTCATTTTTATTATGTGAAAGGGAAATGATAGCCGATTCTTTGGAATCTTCCTGATTTCGGATTAAATTCACCCTCTCCCCTTGATAAAAAAATAATTTTATGCTATTATATATATAAACGAGAACAAATCAACAGAAAGGTTTTACTATGCCCGCGAATTTAACCCCCACTTATTTGAAGGCGGAACAGGCGTACCGTCAGGCGCAGTCACTTGAAGAAGAGTATCGTTGCCTGCAGGTTATGCTTCAGGAAATTCCAAAACATAAAGGAACGGACCACCTTCAGGCGTCTCTGAAAGCCAAAATCGCCAAGACGAAAAAAGACATTGAACTTGAAAAATCGTCCGGGAAAAAATCCGGCGGGATGAGTATTCGGATTCCGCGCCAGGGGGCTGGCACCGTGGTGATCCTTGGTGGCACGAACGCGGGAAAAAGCCAGTTAATGGCCAGCATGACAAACGCAAAGCCGAAAGTGGCGCCGCACCCATTTACGACCCAACTCCCGCAGCCGGGTATGATGCCGTGGGAAGATGTTCTGGTTCAGATGATCGACACGCCCCCCATCACGCCTGATTTTCTGGAACCGAGTACTTACGGCTTCATCCGTGGCGCAGACCTGGCCCTTCTAATGCTGGATCTGGGTGATGATGACGGTGTAGAAAACTGTCTGGCGGTGATGGACCGTCTCAACGCGACCCGGACGAGGCTGGGAAAAGAGTCCTGCCTCGATGAAGATGACATTGGACTTTCATACACGCATACGTTTCTCGTTCCGAATAAAATCGACGTCCCCGGCGCGATGGAACGTCTGGAAGTTTTTCACGAGCTGGCTGATTTCCAGTTTGAGGAATTCCCGATCAGCGCGACGGAAATGACCGGCGTGGAGGAACTGCGGAACGCGATTTACCGTGCGATGAACGTCGTACGTGTCTATACGAAACTTCCGACCTCCAAAACAGCCGACATGGATCGGCCCTTTACCCTGCCGGTGGGGAGTACCCTGCTTGATCTGGCGGGGCTGATCCACAAAGACTACATTGAAAAGCTCAAATTCGCCCGGATCTGGGGTTCCGCCGTTCATGACGGAACGCCGATGAAGGGGGATTACGTTTTGAACGACTGCGATATTTGTGAACTGCACTGCTGAAATTTTTTGGAAAAGAAAAAAGGACCTGATTACATGCTTTCAATCCTGAGAAAATTTGTACTTCCGATCCTCCTCATGGAGCTATTGGTTTTCTTTTTTGCTTCGGGCGTGGACCTTCAGGCCCGGTGGTTCGGTGTACTCGTTGGACTTGCGGCTGGGGTGGTCCTTTGGCTGATTCGCCGACCTGCGTGGGGATTTGCGTTTCTGACCGGCTATCTGTCGGGATTGATTTTCGACTTTTTGTACCTTGCCGTTTTCGGCACGACAATGCAAAGTTTCCTTCTGTTCTTCTGGGGGGGATTGGCGGCGATCCTCTTGAAAAACCTGACCAAAAAGTCTTTTTCTCAGGTTGAGTTTTTAACCGCCCTGGCCGTTTTGATTCTCACATCGTGGTTTACGTGTCCCGATTTGGATAATCAGCCACGGGAACTTCCTGAAGGGATCTATGTTTACGCGAATGACGTGGTGTACGATTGGCCGATTTTGAATATCGTATCATCCCGGCTGGGGATCATGGTACATACGGGAATCTGTTACGTGACGCGTGATCCTGATGGCTTCAACCGTCAGCGCCTTGAGGCTGGGCTTCCCAAATTGAAATTTGAAACCATCGGTTACGGTTACTATATCAATGATTTGAATCTGGATGTCAGGGATCGGGACGGCTTCTCGAATTACGCCAGCCGAACGAAATTGGACGATAATTCATTCCCTTTCGACCTGGATGACATGAATAACTATCTCGAGGGTCGTTCTGTGAATGACCGTCTGAACCCCTCCGTTCGTTTTATGCCCCTTGTTACACCCAAACCACGTGAGGACTGGAATCGTATCGATGAGTTTCGCAAGAAAATCAACGCTCAGTACCGAAACGGTTTCATTTACAGTCCGATTGCTTATGACGGTCATTTTGTGCGCCTGTATAATTGTAACACTGTCACAGTTGGGATTGCGGATGAATTTCTGGACCGGGGGAAGGAAGCGGCTCGCCTCACAAACCTCCCTTTGAATTTAGGCCGGCAGGGAATACATGACGGACGACTGCTGATGAGAGATTACAGAACGCCTGATTTCCAGAGCCGAATCGATCAGGAACGCGCTTTTTGGAAGTCGGAACCGGTGAATAATCAGCTCTGGCTTCACCGCATTCTGTTCAGAATATATCCTGAGGACAAAAGCCCTGACGTTCCTCGCGAGTAAATCATGTTTGATCCTTCCAATCCCCGTTACTCCCGAATTTTGCGCTTCGTTGGTGAGGCCGGCCTGAACCGCCTTCACGCCTCGCGGGTGGTCGTCGTGGGGCTTGGAGCCGTGGGGAGTTACGCTGTTGAAGGGCTGGCGCGGGCTGGAGTCGGTCACTTGCGGCTCGTGGATTTCGACCTCATTGCCCCTTCAAATATCAACCGCCAGCTTTACGCCCTGGAAAGCACGATCAACCGGCCCAAATGCGAGATTGCGCGGGAACGGGTCCTGGACATTAATCCCGACTGCGAGGCGGAAGCGTTTCGGACATTCGTTCACGCGGATACAATGGACGAGATTTTCGCAGACATTCAGCCGGATTTTGTGGTGGATGCGATTGATTCCCTGAACCCGAAAGTCGAGCTGATCGCATGGCTCATGGCGCACGAAATTCCGTTCATTTCCAGTATGGGTGCGGCCCTGCGTTCCGACCCAACCCAAATCAGGATCGGCCCTTTGAAAAGAATCATGGGGGACCCGCTGGCCAAAATGGTCAAAAAACGGTTCCGAAAACGCGGGATCCCGCTGAAAAATTTTTGCGTGTACTCAACTGAAGATATTTCATCGGTCCGGCGGGCTTGCCTTGGAGAATCGGACGAAGACCCCACGATCGAGCGCAAAGGTCGGGTCCGTCATGTGTTGGGCAGTCTCCCGACGATTACCGGGATTTTTGGCCTGACGATTGCGAATTATGTGATTCACAAACTGATAGAGGAAAAAACTCCTTGACATTTCCTCTGTGTGTGCTATAATACATAAAAGGTTTGAATTTTAGGTCCCTCCGAATGGTTTGATTTATATCCATGCCGCGTCGTTTTACCAAATCCGGCTTTTCGAGCCTGGAGGTTAAGTGCCTCCTTTTGTTCAGCGTATTCCTCATCGGTGTCATGACGGTGAGTTTCCTGCTGTACTGGTATGTTACGGAATCCGTCGTGGCTCAGCGCGACCCGGATACGGCACGTCTTTTGGCCGACCGGGCGCTTCTTATCAAGCACTGGGGAAAGCTGGAGTCCAAAAAGGAATTTCTCTGGATCGTCAACCAGCTTACGGATCAGCTCTCAGAGCAGCAGTACGAGTGGCGCATGGTCTCGCCCGACTCGCCGGAAGCGGAGAAAGACGTTTTTGTGAGGAAACTTCTCGCCAGAATTGAGGAAAAACCGGGTACACAGGTGGAACCGATCGGGACGCTTATCGGGGACAAATATTTATATTACAAGCCGGTGTACGCGGAACAAACCTGCCTGGACCTCTGCCATAATGATTTAGACGCGGTAAAACGTCTGGAAACAGACGATTCCCAACTCGGGATGCTGCAGGTCGGTGATCTGATGACTGTCCTCTGTGTTCAAATTCCTAATGGACCGACCCAAACCACGATAAACTGGTTTTGGAATATGCTTCTGACGGTGGCCGTTTTGACGGTTTTCCTGGGGATCTTCGTTTTTTACCTGACGATTCGGTACGTGATCATTCGACCTTTGCACCATCTGCGTGAGGTGAGTACTGCTATCGCGCATGGTGATATGGAAGTTCGGGCCGAGATTCATACCAGTGATGAATTTGAATCCCTTGGGCAGGCGTTTAACCGTATGCTTCGCGGATTGATCAACTCTCAGAAGGACCTGCGCCGTGCGAACCAGACGCTCGACAAAAAAATCGAGGAATTGGGCCGTGTGAACCTCCAGCTCCGCGAAATGAACCGAATCAAAAGCGATTTCCTTGCGACGATGAGCCACGAGTTACGTACGCCGCTGAACAGTATTCTGGGATTCAGCGAGGTTTTGGCGGGAATCGAGTCTCTGGACCCGAAGCAGAAACGCTATGTTCACAACATTAGCAGTTCCGGTCGGCTCCTCCTTGGGATGATCAATGATATTCTTGACCTGGCGAAGATGGAAAGCGGCAAGGCGCAGCTTCATCTCACGGATTTTTCTTTGGAGTATATTATTTCGGCTCAGTGCGACATCGCGCGCCCACTGGCTGAAAAAAAGAATATTTCGCTTTCCTATGAAGTTCCAAAGAACCTTCCGATGGTTCATCTGGACCAGAATCGTATTCAGCAGATCCTTACGAATCTCCTTTCCAACGCGATCAAATTCACGCCGGAGGGAGGAGTGGTGAAGGTCCTTGTGACCACGGAGCCGGATTCCGAGTCGGGGGAACTGAATCCCGAAACGGCGTTTTTCCGCATGGCGGTAAGCGATACGGGGGTCGGAATGACGGAAGAGGATATGAAAAACATTTTCGAGAAATTCCGACAGGGGACTTCCGCAACTGGCGAGAATATGATGACGCGCGAATACTCCGGCTCTGGCTTGGGCCTTTCCATCGTGAAAGAAATTTGCCGTTTGCTCCACGGGGAGATCACCGTCAGCAGTACGCCCGGCGTGGGTTCCACGTTCGTCGTTCTGCTTCCCTGGCGGGTGAAAGACCCCAGCAACCGAGAGGAAGAGATTTACTTTTAGACCTGAAAATCTTTTAATAAAACCATGGCAGATCTGACCGAAAGCATCAAAAACCTGACCACTCTGTTCCAGAAACTTCCCGGCGTGGGGAAGAAGACCGCGGAGCGTTTCGCGTATCACGTCCTGATCGCCAAATCGGACGACATTTTGGGCCTTGCCGATGCGATCCGGGAGGTGAAAACGAACATCCGCTACTGTGAGCAGTGCTATAATCTCTCGGTGGACGAACTGTGCGAGGTGTGCCGGAACCCGGCCCGCGACCATTCGCAAATTTGCGTAGTGGAGCAGCCACGTGACCTGGCCGCGCTCGAACAGACCGGCGTTTTTCACGGTTTGTACCACGTCCTGCTCGGCCGACTCTCCCCGACGGACAACATTGGACCGGACGATTTGACCATTGCTGCGCTCGAGAAGCGGGTCGCCTCAGGCGAGGTGAAAGAGATCACCATGGGAACCAACCCGAATATTGAAGGGGATGCGACGGCGTTCTACATTACGCGCCTTCTGCACGAGTACCCCGTCAAAATCACCCGCCTGGCCCGCGGTGTTACGTCCGGGAGCGTCCTGGAATTCGTGAACAAAGACATTCTGCGCGACGCGCTCGAAGGCCGGCAAAGCTACGGGAATTGAGGAAAAATGAATCACGCCCCCCCGTCTGATTTCAGGGGGGCTTGCCTCTTTGGTTTTTTGTGGTAAAATAAACTTTTAACTTTCCGTAAACTTTAACCACAGGAAATCCGATGGACGCATTGCAGACTCTTGTTCAGGAAAAGATCACCCGCTCACAAAACTGGTTTTTCGCCCGTCAAAATCCGGACGGCCATTGGCATGCCGAGCTTGAAGGGGACGCACTGCTTCAGGGCGAGCTGATCATCATTCTCGCGTTTCTCGGGAAAGAGGACTCGCCGCTGGCGAAGCGTCTGGCACAGCAGCTCATCAATACTCAGGCCCCGGACGGAGGCTGGCCGATGTTTCCGGGCGGAAAAAGCACGGTCCCGAACACGGTGAAGGCGTATTTTGCCCTCAAACTGACGGGCCATCCGCTTTCGGCTGACTACATGCAGCGGGCGCGTCGGTGCATCCTCTCGATGGGCGGGGCCGACAAAGTGAACAGTTTCACGCGGTTTTACCTCGCTTTGCTCGGTCAGATCCCGTATTCCATCTGCCCCGCGGTCCCGCCGGAAATGGTGATGCTTCCGCGCTGGTTCCCGATCAACATTTACGCAATGAGCTCGTGGACGCGGACGATCGTCATGCCGCTTTCCATCGTCTCGGCCCTGCGTCCCGTGCGGGAAATTCCGGTCGAACGCGGGATACGTGAGCTTTTCATCGAGAAACCCGAAAATTGGGGTCCGCTCCGTGCGCCGGGCAAGCCGGAACATCCGGGATTTTTCAGTTGGGACTCGTTCTTCCGCGTAATGGACCGGGCGTTGAAGTTTTACCAGAATCTGCCGTGGAAACCGACCCGCCGGGCGGCGCTGAAGCGGGCGGAAAACTGGGTTTGGGATCACTGCCAGAACAGTGACGGGCCGGGCGCGATCCAGCCGCCGATCATGTGGGGCCTCGTTGCGATGAAAGCCCTGGGGTACGATGATGACCACGAGAAAACGCGCTATTTCTGGGACCAGCTCATGAACCTGGTGATCGACTGCCCGGAAGAAGGGACCGCGCGCTGCGAACCGTGCCTTTCGCCGGTCTGGGACACGATCATCACGATGCGGGCAATGGCGGCGGGCGGCGTTCGGGCCGACTCGGATCCGAGGACGCGAAAAGCCGTGGATTGGGTCCTCGACCATCAGATCCACGCGAAGGGGGACTGGAGCCTGAACGTCAAGGCGAAGCCCTGCATGTGGTGTTTCGAGTACCGGAACGATTTCTACCCGGACTGCGACGACACGGCGATGGCGATCATGGCCCTGCGAAACATGGTGCCGGAGCGGGGGGCCGACCCGCGTGTTGACGAAGCGATCGACGGCGCGCTGGCGTGGCTTCGGGCGATGCAAAACTCTGACGGCGGCTGGGGCGCGTTCGACCGGAACAATAATAAGGAGTTCCTCACCCAGGTCCCGTTTGCCGACCATAACGCGATGACCGACCCGAGCACGCCGGACCTGACGGCCAGGATCCTCGAGTGCTTCGGGACGCTTGGCTTCAACGTCAGGCAGGGCGATCGGAATCTCGACCGATCGATCGAATACATCCGCAGAAATCAACGCGCGGACGGAAGCTGGTTCGGGCGCTGGGGCGCGAATTACATTTACGGGACCGGCGAGATTTTGGCCGGTCTGGCCGCCGTAGGCGTTCCGAAAGACGACGAGATGGTCCGCGCCGGGATCAACTGGCTTCTGGCGCACCAGCAGCCGTGCGGCGGGTGGGGCGAGACGCTTCAGTCGTACGAGGACGTTTCTCTGCGCGGGACCGGAACCGTCACGCCGAGCCAGACCGCCTGGGCTTTGCTTGGCCTCATTGGTTTCGGAATGGCGGACGACCCGGCGGTTCGTGCGGGGATCCAATGGCTCGCGGAGAACCAGCAGGAAGACGGCGGCTGGGATCAGACCGTCTTCACGGGTACGGGCTTCCCGGCCGTTTTCTATTTGCGGTACCATTTTTACCACCAGTACTTCCCACTCATGGCGATTTCGCGGTGGTTGAAAAGTGTTAGTGGCACAGAACGATAAATCCCTCGATTTCTGGACGAAAGGAAAATCTTATGTTTGTTTTCGAGTGTTTTTACCTGCTTGTACTGGCGAGTATGTTCATGTTTGGGCTGGAATGTTTGTCCCTTTGGGGATCCCGGTCGTGGAGGTCGGAGTTTCAGCCGACTTCCTGGCGTGAATTTATTGCGGCGGTCTGCGGCGCGTCAGCGTTTCTTTATTTCATGTACAACAGCCCGGACCACCCTCATGCGGGGGTTGCAGTTTTTCTCACCCTCATGTTTCCGCTCTTTGTACTGGGTGGGAGTTCACGAAAGAACTGGAGACTTCTGATCGCGTTGGGGGTTATGCTCATTTTTTCGGCGTTTCGGATCCTTTGTACTGGCTGCTCGGATGGCATACTTACGGTTTGCTGCGCTCTTTTCCTTGTTTTTATCCTTGCGGCGGTTTGTTCCGAAACACCAGTAAAGCATGAGATTTTCCCTCGGTTTTTCTTTTCGTCCTTATGGCACGCCATACCTCGCGCACTTCGGAATTTTCAGTTCGTTTTTCACCTTCCGCAGTTTAATCTTTTTTCACGGGTCGGCTGCGCGGCAGTTTTGGTGCCGATGTTCCTCGTGTTGGTCTTTGGGACGATTTTCGCGTTCGCAAACCCGGCAATCCTGGAGTGGCTCAGGTCCATTTGTGACTGGCTCGATTATATCATCCTGCACCTGGACAAATTTATTGAGTGGTTACTGAAGCAGGATATTTGGTGCCAACTGTTCGTTTTTCTCCTTACTTTTTGCGGCCTGTGCGGTTTTCTGGCTCCTCGCGTCTGGTCACAGGTCCAGCCTCGTACCCCATACCCGGGTCTGAATCTTCGCACGGAGGAGAGCCCAGTGACACCCGCCCATATCGCGATGTACTGGAACTCACTGTTCGCGCTCATTATTTTGTTTGCCGTGGAGCTTACTTACGAGTTTTCCTCCTTCCTTACGTGGGAACCGCCGGCGGGTTTCGATTATGGGACCTACTGTCACGAAGGCGCGTTCTGGCTGACGATGGCGCTCGGCCTCGCGACGCTGGTCCTTGCGGGGATTTTTCGCCAAAAAGTCTGCGCTCACGAGAAAGTTAACTCTCTGAAACGGCTGGCGTTTCTCTGGATCGTGGAAAACGTGCTGCTTGCCGTGACGATTTACATTCGTCTGGGGATCTACGTTCAGCAGACCGGTCTGACCCGTCTGCGTGTCGTTGGTTTCTTCGGAACGACGGCCGTTGCGGTTGGGATCGTCTGGATGGCTCTGAAACTCAAAAAAGACCGGCCGGCCGGCTGGCTGATCAGCCGTTATGCCTGGACGGTCGCGGTTCTTATCTGGCTTTATTCGGTCTTTCCGGTGGATTTCCTTGTTTGGAAGTACAACGTCGCGGAGTTCCAGGCCGGTAACAAATCGGTGCTCGTTCATGTCGCAGATCAGCGTATTTCCGCGGAGGGGCTCATCCCGCTCTTTGACCTGCTTCAGACTGAAGACCCTGTTGTGCAGAAGGGGGTGGCTTTTGTTATTTGGAATCGGAGGCCGAGGGGTGAGTATGTTGACTGGCGAAGCAGTTTCCTGGCTGAGGAACGGCTTCGTATGATGTTTAAAGACCCGAAGACGCAGAAACTTCTTGAAGAAGCGAGGCATAATCCATACGCCGCAGATGAACTGAAAATTTACGGTGAGCGGTACTACAGATGATTTTAACACAAAAAAGCGGCGAATGAAACCTAACGTTTGATTCGCCGCTTTTCTTGAAAAGGCTTTTCTCTTAAACGAACTCGATCGGGAACGGGTCCTTCGGGTCTGTGATGTGGATCATTTTTTCGCCGGAAAGCAGGGCGTCGAACGTTTTGCCGATGATCTCCGCGCGCCAACCCGTCGCCAGAGCGGGAACTTCGTCGGTTCCTTCCAGAAAACCGAGCCGCCAGGCGACCCATTCCCGAACATCGGAAGGCGTGCCAACCAGTGCCGAGGCCAGACCGTTTTGGTGGCAAATCGTCCCTAAAACCGAGTAAAGAAGTGAACCGAGCACCGCCAGCTTCGCATAATGGGGAGGCTTACGAGGTGGAGGACACTGTGACTCCGGAAGCTGGAGGGCCGTGGAAATACAGTTTGAAATGTCTTCCAGATGATTCTGAAGGTCCGAACGTTCCATCCCGCGAATGTTTCGGATACTCCGTACATCAGCGATTTTACGTCGGGCAAGTTCCAGAATCAAATCATCACGCAGAACATGACGTGACGTACAGTTCCGGGCTTGCGCTATGTGGTCCCGCCAGTTCCAAAGAGCATGCACGATCGCCAGCTCATGGGAGTCCCAATGGGAACCATTCAGAATACGCTGCCAGCGTTCGGGCGAGAGAAGCTGGTAAATCGAGGACCGCCAACTTTGTATTTCATCCTGAAACCAGCCCAAACGCCCGGTCCCCTCCAGTTTTTTGTACAGGATATCGCGAACAGGGTGCAGGTACTTAATATCATCTACCGCATATTCAAACTGGCGATCAGTTAGAGGGCGTGATTTCCAGTTCGAGCGGGATTCCGTACCAGGGGGCTGGATCCCCAACAAATCGGAAACCACGGTCCCGTAACCGGCGGGGTACTCGTTCAGGACCAGGCCCGCGGCCAGCTGAGTATCAAAGACATTTTTCGGGAATTTTCCCGTGTGCCACCAACAGAACTCTAACTCAAGCCGCCCGGCGTGGACGATCGTTTCATGCGGACCGTTAGCGACAATTTCCCAGAAATGAGTCAGGTTGAGGCGGCGTGAAATGGGGTCAATGATGAAAAGTCCTTCAGGCGTCGCAGCTTGCACAAGACATAAGAGCGGCCTGTAGTAACGTTCCGCGATGAACTCCGTATCAATACCGATCCATTCAGTGTTGGCGAAACGCTGACACCAGTAAGCAAGCTGCGATGGTTCGGTGATGAGTTCAAAGGGACGAGGCATGGGAGAGGGGGAAAGGAATGAAGGGGGACGGGAAAAACGAATAATGAATAACGAATAACGAATAATGAAGAGAAAGAGTTCGACCTCCTCATTATTCGTTATTCATTATTCGTTATTCATTACAGGAAAATGAAAGTCATGGCGAGCAGGATCGGGAAGATGATCCCGATGCTGTAAACCATGTAACCGAAGAAGCTCGGCATCTTGACGCCTTCCTCTTCCGCGATGGCTTTCACCATAAAGTTCGGACCGTTGCCGATGTAAGTCATGGCGCCCATGAACACGGCACCCAGTGAGACGGCCACGAGCAGTTTGCTCGCGCAGTCCGCCTCGGTCGAAAGAGCTTCGATCTTCAGCTCATCCGCCTTCTGGATGGCAGCGGCTTTCACTTCCGGCGTGGCTTCTTCGGCGTAGGTCACGATTTTGCCGTCTCTTGCGGCATCGTTCGTGGCGGTCTTGCCGACCGTGCTGAACACGACGTATGTCGGCGCATTGTCGAGGACCGAGGAAAGCGAACCGGTCGCCCAGAAGAACGACTTCGTATTATCGACGCCCATGCCCAGCTCGCCGCCTTTTTCGTTCAGGATCTGGAGCGGGACTTGCATGCAGATGAAGATGCCGAAGAACAGAGCCGCGACCTCGGTGATAGCGCCGAAGTTGAAGCGGTTGTTCAGACGGACCTGAGTGTTGCCGCAGACCAGCGAGATCCAGACCAGACTGAGCTGAACGATTTCGCGCAGGTACATCGGGGCGTGCCACTCGGTTCCCGGAACAGCTTTGGACGGGTCAAGCAGCGCGACGGCAAGAATGACACAGACCAAAAGCGGAACGTTCGGGAAAAGGCCGAGGAATTTGAGTTTTCCAGCGTCCACGTCGTCGATCGCGATGTCGAGGCCGGTTTCTCTCGGGTACGCAATGAGAGCATCCCAAAGGAAGTAAACGATCAGCAACAGAACGTTCGTGAAGAGCCATTCTTTCCACAGACACATAGTCCACGTGAAACCGACTCCCGCGAGGTAGCCGAGGAAGAGCGGCGGGTCACCCGTCGGAAGGAGGCAGCCACCGCAGTTGCAGACGGCAAAGATGAAGAAAATGACCGTGTGAACTTTGTGTTTACGCTCTTTGTTCGTTTCGAGCAGCGGGCGGATCAGAAGCATGGCGGCGCCGGTCGTGCCGATGAAGCTCGCGAGGAACGTGCCGATCGCGATGAAAATCGTGTTGGTGAGCGGTTTCGCCTTGAGGTTTCCTTCAACGCGGATGCCGCCGGCAATCGTGAACAACGCGAAAAGAAGAACGATGAACGGGATGAATTCGTCGAAGATAGCGTTCGCGAAAATCGTCCACATACGTGCGCCGGATGTCGCCTCACAGAAATGTTCTGCAGAAAGGCCGTGCCAGTGCGAGGGCAAAACTCCCTGATGGAAGAAACCGTAGTAAATCAGCGTAATGATTCCGAGAAATGCCGCAACGTAGAAGCGGTGCAGGTTACTTTCCCACCATTCTTCCGTAGCTGGAATCAGCGGAAGGACCGCAATCGCCAGCAGAAGCAGAACGAACGGGATCGTCATAAAGTACGGAGGAAGAACCGGAGTTCCGTGCGCGTGTTCATGGCAGTCATCGCAGCATTCGCCGTCGTGGTGGTGATGGCCTTCATGATCGTGATCGTGTTCACAGGCTTCGCCTGGGGCGTGATTGTGTCCCGCGTGGGGATCCAGTCCAGTTTCTTCTGTGGCTGAGGTACTTTCCGAAGCAGTAGTGGCTTCTTCAACAGCAGGAGCGGCTTCTTCAACAGCAGGAGCGGCTTCTTCGACAGCGGGAGCGGCTTCTTCAACAGCAGGAGCGGCTTCTTCAACAGCAGGAGCGGCTTCTTCAACAGCAGGAGCGGCTTCTTCAACGGTCGGAACGGCTTCTTCAACAGCAGGAACGGCTTCTTCAACAGCAGGAGCGGCTTCTTCAACGGTCGGAACGGCTTCTTCAACAGCGGGAGTTTCAACCGTGGCTTCCGCATGGCCGCCATTGGCTTCCTGAATGTATTGGGTGGCTTTCTGGGGGTATCCCAGGCAAAGGGCGACAATATATGCGACGATAATCACCGCGATAGAAACAGACGCAAGTTTATAAGACTTGCTGGGGTCCTTGGCGGCATGAGTCTCTTCACTCATCTTGAACTCCTTGAAAAAATGGACTTGCATAGTCAATCGAGCTACATCGATAAAATTTTCACTAATTTAAACACATTTTGAGGAAAATTTCAAGCCCCCCCCAAGAAAGATTTTGGATATTTTTAAGAAATTAGAGAATTTTTTGCCTTGGGTTGCTTATTTTATCCTTTTTACAAAGAAGACAACTTAGGAGGATTTGGGGAACGCCATCACCTGGATGGCGCTCCAGGGGCTGAAAAATATCAGGTCTGACCAGAGAAATCGAATACCATTCGGGAAACCCCCACTGAAATGAACATCAAAATCCCTGAAATAGTGAGTGAAAGCCCCAACGCGGTCATGGAATGAGTTCCCGAACCGGAAAGAATCGACCAGGCAGCCAGCAAGCCGCCGCAAACGATTCCCAAAACACCAAAGCAACTCGTGCTCATGATCCATCCGCCCGGTTTCTGAGATAACCCTGAAGCTGCTCCCGATCCTTTCCGGGATATTTTAGCGAATGGGTTTTCCCGATTTTCAACAGGTCCAGACGCGGAAAAACTGCTGACAGTAAAATCTTCAGGGCCCAGTTCGGAAGCGGAATTATAGTTCAGTGTCGATTCGGATTTGTTCTCTGAATCGAAGAACATTCCTGAGCTGGAAGAAGAACGGAAATCGTCCCAGGACGAGCTGAAACTACTGAAATTATCCGAATTGAACGAGCTTTCGCTGCGTGTTTCAGGCGTGGAATTTTCCTTTGGCCAAAGGTCCGAAAATTGCAAGTCATCTTCCAGTGTGACATTCCGAAGCCTTGCTAACAGGTTACTGGATTTGTCGAGCGTTTCCATTTTTTGTCTCCAGGGATAAAAACAAACTGAGATTTCTATTATTTTTATCGTCAAGATCAAGTGGTAAAATGAATCAATTATAACGAATTTAACGAAAAATGGGGGAAAGAATCCCAAATTGAAACGAACATTTGCAAAATTAAGGAATATTTCTTTAGAGTACCCATTGCAGAACTTTCATTCTGTGATAAAATAGAAGTCGATGGAAACCAGTTTAGAAACTGTCAACAGGATATACTTCGAATTTCCCACAAACTATCGGAAAGAAAAATGAGAACAGTTATAACCGGGATTGGGGTCGTTACTCCTTTAGGAAATAGCCAGGAAGATCTTTGGGAGGGACTTTACTCCAGAAAGAATGCTGTCGAACCACTTACCGAAGAATGGTCTGCTCTGAATGAACTCATTCACTATGGTTCTTTTTGTAAAGAATTTAAAGGTGAGATCGAAGATTTCGGTGATCTGGAAAAAGATTTGAAACGAAATATTCGTAAAAGCACGAAAATTATGTGCCGGGAAACCCAGATGGCAGTTGCGGCTGCCCAGAAAGCGCTGAACCGTGCGAACATTGTTACGGGCGAACCTCAGCAGCGCATTGGTATCATGTACGGATGCGACTATATGCTCTCTGACCCTCGGGCAACTTACGGCGCTTTTGCCAGGTCACGCGACGAAAACGGTGAATTTACCATCAAAAATATGGGGTCGGAAGGGATCAAAATGGTCGCGCCGCTCTGGTTGCTCATTTGGCTTCCGAATATGCCGGCCTGCCATATTTCGATTCTGAACCAGTTCCTTGGTCCCAGCGATTCTCTGACGATGAATGAAGCGGCTGCCAACGCCACATTGAAATACGCCCATGAGACTATCGCCCGCGGCTGCGCTGACATTATGATTACTGGCGCGACCGGGACACGAATTCAGGCGATTCGTACCTGGCAGACGGTCATTTCCGAGGTAATCGCCCCGAAAGACGCTGACCCGAAAACCGCTTCCTGCCCATTCGATAAACGCCACGCGGGGCAGGTGCTTGGGGAAGGAGCCGGCTCATTTGTGCTGGAATCACTCGAACACGCTCAGGCCAGAGGCGCGAAAATCGAGGCGGAATTCCTTGCAGGGGCTGACTCGATGGCTGGAAAGCACACGACCGATCCAAACGCGAAATTCACCTTGGTTCCCGATTACCGTCAAGGTTTTGTGAACGTCCTGAAAAAAGTACTGGCCGACTCGGGGAAAACCGTAGATGAAATCGGTTTCATTCATGCTCATGGCTTGGGGGTTCCCGAAGTGGACCGTGCGGAAGCGGAAGCGATTCGCGAAGTGTTCGCTGGCCGTTCCACCCCGATTCCGGTCGTGGCGGCAAAGTCCGCTTTTGGAAACCTCGGTGCAGGAGCTGGCGCCGTGGAGATCGTCGCAGGAATTGAGGCACTCAAGCACGGTGTTCTCTTCCCGACTCAGAATTTTCAGGAACCGGCAGAAGGCTGTGAACTGAATATCGTGACGGACGACCAAACCCCTGCGGGTGATTGCTTCATTAATCTCAGTACCAACTTCCAGGGCCAGACTTCTGCGGCCCTGATTGGAAAATTCCACTGACGCGCGGAGAGAAATTAGACGAGCGGGGTCTGTGATTGACCCCGTTTTAAGTTCCCCGCATTGAGGGAACCCTTAAACGATACTGAAAGCATTGTCCCCGGAATGCTGAGTCTAACCGAAAATCTCCGCGCCTCTGGGGCGGTAGATCGAATCTCTTTCCACCGGATCGCGGCCGGCCTCGCGGATCAGACGCTGAATTTCTTCCACGCTCATGCACTCCGGCGCCTGCGAGCCAGCGTCGTGATGGACTTTTTCCTGACGGACCGTCCCGTCCAGGTCACTCGCCCCGTACGCCAGCGCGATCTGCGCCGTCTGGATCCCCAGCGAGATCCAGTACGCCTTGATGTGCGGGAAATTATGCAGGATCAGACGCGCGGCGGCGATCATTCGCAAATCGTCTTCCGCCGTCGTTTTCCGATTCGCGACCGTGCCAAGTTCCACCAGCGGCGTATTACCGGGGTGGAACGCCAGCGGGATGAGGGCCATGAATCCGCCCGTCTCGTCCTGAAGCTCACGCAGTTTCATCAAATGTTCGACCCGCTGCGCCGGCGTTTCGATGTGGCCGTACAGGATCGTGGCGGTCGAGGGGATGCCTAGTTTATGGGCCGTGCGATGCACTTCCAGCCACGTTTCGGTCATGGGTTTCTTTTTACAGATGATCTTCCGCACATCATCGACCAGAATTTCGGCCCCGCCGCCAGGAAGGGTCAGAAGCCCGGCAAGACGCAGGTCAGTCAGAACGTCCGCGAACGATTTCCCGCTGATCTCGGCCATCCACGCGATCTCCACGGCGGTGAAGGCCTTGATCTCCAGCTGGGGAAACGCCTGATGGACCGTCCGGACCAGATCCACGTACCACTCGTACGGGAGTTCCGGGTCCACACCGCTGACGATGTGCAGCTCCGAGCAGCGCGCGTCGGCCGCTTCCTGAGCTTTGGCGAGAATTTCGTCCATGCTCATCCGGTAGGCGCGGGGCGTACCCGAGTCCGTACTGAACGCGCACAAAGCGCAGCGGTACTGGCAGACGTTCGTCGGATTAATGTGGGCGTTCACGTTGAAAAAAACCGTGTTGCCGCACTTTTCCTGACGCAGTTCGTCCGCCCGAATGCCAAGATCGTGAAGCGGTGTTTTCTTGGGATCGAAAAGGTCGAGTGATTGCTGGAAGTTCAAAATATTCATGGTTCAAACCGCGACGGAGGCCGGACTTCATTCGCCAAACCGGTCGATGTAAAGTTTCCAACGCTCCGAAATGCGGGCCCGCAGTTCGTCGTCGATCTCGAATTTGTTCTTTTTGTAGTTTTTGTGCTCCTCGGCGTAACGTTCCAGGCCCGGGCGCATTTTTTCGAAATCTCCAAGGTTCAACTGGGCGTAAACCTTTTCCATCGTGCCCACTTTGTCGGCGCAGAGGTCCTCGTAACGGATCTCGATCAGGTTTTCGGCCGGCATATCTTTCGTGTCGCGGAAATAGGCCTCGTACATACGCACGAGCGACTGGAAAACCAGTTCCTCGAGGTATGCGCCGTTCGAGAACTGGAACGCATCACGGGAGAGGAATCGCTTCCAAAGGTTGACCGTCGAAGCGTACAGCGTGTACGGACTGCGTGAAATGTGGATGAACTTCGCGTTTGGGAACATTTCGCGCAAGACTCCCACCCGGGCCGTGTGCGTCGGGGATTTCATGACAAGTTGGCGACCGTCACGGTAAGTCAACGCTTTAATGAACCAGATCAGGCCTTTCTTCCACTGCTCCAGTTCCTTTTCACTGAGATTCAGGTCCAGACAGTCAAGAATTCTTTCCTGGCGCCCCTTCCATTTCATATTGTTCGGGAACGCGAGGTGAACGTAGGGCGAGGGAAGCCCCATGGCGAGCAGAGCGAATTCATCTTCCTGCGGCGTGTCCCACCCGAACGCCATATTATCCATTGGGCGCTTTTCCGGCAGGCGCAGGATCGAGGTGATGAGCTTGCGCGATGTCAGGAAGAAATCCGGAGCGAAACACGAAAAAGTATCCGGACAGGTAAACTGCGGGTCACGCATCAGGATCTCATGAAGCATGGTAGTCCCTGAACGCCAGTGGCCTACGATGAAAACGGGGTCTTTTTCAATTTCCGTCTTCTCAACCGCAGAGCCAAGCTGGAGGCGCTGGCTGATGGTCAAAGTCGAGCAGACGCAGCCCGCGAAAAGGTTGATCGCCGCCATAGGCCACCGGATGGGATTGATCAGAAATCCATTGCGGGCGAGAAGTTTCACAAAAGGGGTAAAACGCATGCCGTTCCACATACGGGGGTCCATCATTTTATCTTTCTGACCACCCGCTTCGACCACCTTCACATTTCCGGGAAGATTTTCTGCCATTTCTTTTTCCTTTTAAAACATTAAATGAGGAATCATGCACAAATACAGGATTCTATTATATCAGGTTTCCTTTTTTTGAAAAGGAGTGCCTCATTCAATTTTAAAAGAGAGACCATCACTGGCCCGAAGCTGCAGGTTGTAGATCCTGCCGGGTTCCAGACGCTGGAAAGGCGCCTCGCCATGAATCGCGCGTATTCCCAGTTCCTTCTGACGTTCAGGACTGTTGGAAATCGCCCAGAAATTTTCCCAGATTTTCTTTTCCATGGCCATGGCTTCTTCATTTTCGTTCCCGCTGGAATAAACAGATGGGATCCGCGCTTCGGCATCAATGCGGAAGCCTTCAGACGGAGACTGTTTTTCTCCAAATATCCGCTGGAACGAAACGAGAGAATGATCTTTCAAAAGGTCTGGCTCTTCAACGAAAATGTCCTCGAATTTAACGACCAGAGTCTCAACGTAAATCATGTCACCAGCCACGGTAAATTCTTGCGGTTTCCCAACCATCGCTCCGGTTACCGGGTTGAACTCGGTGAAACGGATTTTCGTTTCGAGAACACGTGGGGGTTGATCTGCGGTCCCTTGATCAGTCTTTTGTTCCAGAACTTCAATTCTGGCCGTTCTGCGATCGGTTTTCAAAAACTGATTCGCGAGTTTTAATTTATCATTTTCAGATTCAAGTTTTTCGTTGATCTGTTGAAGTTCCGTGTTTTTCGAGTTTAAATTTTCTACTTCAGCCTTAAGACGTCCAAGTTCTTTTAAATCTCCCGAACCCCAATCTTTAAGCAGAGCAAAACTCACGAGAAGCAGAACTATAATGACGATGATTTGTGAAAGTAAAGCGCGCATTTTCGTATTCCGTGGAAAGTTAAGGAAATGAATAAAAATTTCTTGAAAATCTTCTGGAAAGGGTTGAAAATTTCGAAGATTGAGGTAAAATTTTTTGTGGGAAGCGTGTTCGTCCCGCATCCCATACCCGAAAATATTATAACCCACTGATCAAAAATTGCAACCATTCCTCTGAAAAAAAGAAGAAAATGGGAAAATTATTTTATATTATTTTTTGTGTGCTGCTTTCGGTTTTCGTTTTGTCCCTTGGGGCATCGGCGCAGGATGAACAAGCCACGGGAACTTTTTTTACAGCGGCTGGAATGACCCCGGGCGTTACGTTTGAAAAATGGGCCCCCGAATCGGAGCAGATGTTTTTCCAGCGTCAGGGCAAAAGTTTCCCTTTTGAGCTTTCCTCATTTCTTTGCTGGGGCGCACCCGCGGAACTTTCTTTAACTGATTTTACACTTGTTTTGACCGATGGAAGTTCCTGGATTGGCGGACTGCCCAGAATGAAGAACAAGGACCAGTCCGAATCGATCGAGTGGGAAACTCTTAATCTTGGAACACTGACTTTTCCTTTGGATGACGCGGCGGGAATCATTTTCTCTGGCGTCCCAACAGATACACAGGAACGTTTTTTGACGGAACTCCGCGATTCTCATTTTGAGGAGGACGTTCTGGTTTTCAAGACCGGCGAGAGAATTGCCGGAGAATTTTTAACTTTTCAGGAAGATACGGTGATGTTTCAGACCCGGGAGCTGGTTTCAAACGTTTCGGAAGAACTGATTCCGGCCCCGCGCCCGATTCGTGTTGCAATGGAACAACTGGCCGCTCTGTTTTTTTCCGGGTCGCTGCATCTCAAGTCGGTGTCCTCCAGTACTCCTCAGAAGTTTTTCTGGTTTGGGCTTGCGGATGGTTCACTCATTCGATTTCAGACGGGAGAAAAACGATTCAATTTTCAGGAAATCCCACCCGAGCAGATCGTTTACATCGAATCACCCCAGAAATCCCAGAAATTTTTTAACGAGTCACTTACTTCAGCGGCCGAAAAAATCGCGGAACGCCGCTGGCTCGATGATTTGGCGCCTGCGGAGGTGAAGAATCATGGGCCAGAGCTTTTGCCTTCCTGGCGGGCAAATGCGGAACCAGATGGAACACGTCTCCACTCGCTCGAGAAAATCTGGCGTCACGGATTGGGGGTACAGGCGGGAACGACCCTGAAGTGGAATCTTGAGGGGGATTTCCAGGTGCTTGGAGTTCTGCCCGTTCTGGCCGATTCAGGCAATTCAGAGACCGATCAAAGAGTGAAATGCAGGATCCTGGTGGACGGCGAGGTGGCTGAGGAACGGATCCTGGGACAGGATGATGAACCTGAACTGATACTGGTGAAACTGGGAAAATGTAAAGAACTGGTTTTGGAAACGACTAATCTTTCCGAAACTGCCGCCCCTTTGCCGGGGAGTACGGTGATGAACTGGCTTAACGTTTTTTTGGCACCGTAGGTGAAAAGAATCCCCCCTTGTTTTTTATGTTCTTTTTTGTTATAATTAAATCGTATGTGAATTGAACTTTAGGGAGGGCGTCCGTTTCGCGTCCGGAAATTATGAGTAATCACGCTGACTCAAGTGCACTAAGCCGGTGGGAAATCTGGCTGAGGTCCCTGCTTTTCCTCTTTCTGATTTACCTTTTCCTGTGCGCCGTCAAAATGTTCGGCGCTTCTACGGATTTGCTTCGGAATGAGTATAAGACGTCCGTTGATGCTTTATTTTCCGGTATGAGAAACCCTTTCGTCGGCCTTTGCGTCGGGATTTTCGCCACGGCTCTGATGAACAGCTCCTCAGCCACGACCAGTCTCGTGGTGGCACTGGTCGCGATGAATGTCATCCCAATCGAGCACGCCGTGCCGGTCGTCATTGGCGCGAATATCGGAGCATCCATCACGAGCATGGTGGTTTCCCTGGGAAACATCACGAATAAAAAAGCGTTCGTCCTTGGGTACGGTGTTCCTTTTATCCAGGACTGGTACAGCATCATCACCGCGACGGTTTGTCTCTCGCTGGAATTTTCCTTCCACTTTATGAGCCGTACCGCGATGTGGCTTGCGGGGTTGCTGGTCCAGTTTGGAGGTTCTGCGGCAGAAGTGGCTGGATCGGCTGGAACTGCAGCGGCCGAAATGTCTGGCTCCTGGCTGTGCAACCCGATTCCAGTACTGGTGGATGCGCCCGTAAAGCTGGACCGTTTCCTGTTGATCGATCTCATGCACTTTCCCAATACCGCCTGCGCGATCCTGATGGGAATTTTGGGGCTTGGCATTTTGTTTTTTGCTCTGGTCAACATGACCAAAAACATGAAGATCCTGATGGCGGACAAAGTGGAGGAGTGGATCAACGCGGTCCTTTCCAAAAACGGGTTCCTCGGCCTTTTTATCGGCTGGATCGTCACGATGATCATTCAATCGTCCGGGATCACCACATCGTTGGTGGTTCCTCTTGTGGCGTCGAACATTTTGAAGATTCGGACGGCTTACCCGCTCATTCTTGGCGCAAAGCTTGGAACGCCGATCACGGGTATTTTGGCGGCCCTGGCCTTCCTTGGAACCCCCGCCGGTCATCCCGCCATGGCGATTGCGCTCGTGCATTTCCTGTTCAACGCGATCGGAGTCGGGCTTTTGTACCCGATCCCGGCCCTGCGGCTTCCGGTTTTCCTGACGGAAAGGCTCAGTCCGATCCTTGGCAAGCACCGCGCTTACGTGATCATGTGGGGCTTTTCCGTGTTTATCCTGATCCCGGTGATTGGAATTTTCGTGTTTCGTTAAATGCCCTCCAAAAGGCTTAACCTTCCAGGAGGACCCGCCGATCGTTTGCCGCTTCCTTTAAATTTCGTCATTCCTGAAACCTTTCCTTCCTCCCACCCCTTCTAAAGGAGAAATTATGAATCGCAGAAACTTTCTTCAAACCACGGCCGGCTTCGGGCTCGGCCTGACTCTTTGCTCCAACCTTCTCGTCTCCCGGGCCGAAGCGACGACCGGCGCGGGACGGATCCCCTATGCGGCCAAATTCGCCGACCGCCACTGGATGTGGGGCCACGATTCAGGTCAGTATGACGGCCCTAACGGCGTTTACAATATTCCGCTCAGTCCCAAAATTACGATGGCGGAAGCGATCAGGTACATGAATATTCCCAACGTCTGCGTGATTCGCCCCGGCCATCCGGACGCGGAATACCGGGCGCAGTTCCGCGACGTGAAGCGGATCGCATGGACGATCGCCATGGGGTCGCACGACTCGTACGAGAGTCAGAAGAATTACGTGTTTTCGCTCTTTAACGAAATGCCGAACCTGACGGGGGTTTACCTCGACGATTTCTTCCACGGCGGTGAAGATCTGAAGGTTCAGACCGAGACGGGCGAGATCGCCACGTGCCCGGCCCTTCTTTCTTACGACGAGATCCGCGCGCTCCATGAAGAACTGAAACCGCAGGCCGACCGACCCAACGCGGTGGACCTGGCGATCGTGCTTTACTCGCACCAGCTCCGGCCATCGATCGTGCCGATGCTCAACCAGGCGGAAGTCACTTCTTTCTGGACGTGGACCGGAAAAGACGTGATGAAGCTGCGCGAGAACTTCCGGACGTACCGTGAGATGTGCCCGAACAAACGCACGCTTTTGGGCCTTTACATGTGGGACTTCGGCGGCAAGCAGCCGATCGATCTGGAGTTCATGAAGTACCAGCTCGATTTCGCGCTCGAACTTTTCCGCAAAGGCGAGATCGAAGGGACGATTTTCCACTGTACGCCGCTCTGCAATAAAGGGCTGGAAGCCGTGGAATACTCGAAAAAATGGATCGAGGAAACCAAAGACGAAGTGGCAAAAGAAAAAGGGTGAAAATGGGACCGTTCCCAAATTCACGTCCAGATCGCCACGCCCCCCAACCATTTCAGGAGCGCAGATCAGGCGGATGATTGCTGATTTAAGCAGGTTTTTAAAAGGAATTTTCAAAAACTTCAAACTCTTTTCCCAAGAGTGAGCATGGCTTGGTTCAAACCTCAATTTAAACACGGATTTCCACGGATTAAAAGGATTTTCACGGATTATTTAAAGGAAATTTCGCGTCTTCTTCCAGGTTTTGAATCAAGGAAAACCAAATCCTTTTAATCCATTAAATCCGTGAAAATCCGTGTTTAAATGAAAGGCTGGAAGTGAGACGGGCTTGGCATTTGGAATGGGAGTTTTTTAAAACTCCTTAAAACCAATCCGTTAAATCCGCCCGCATCCGCTTCATCCGCGGGGCCTTTTTCGGCTGAATCCTTCACGGGACTTGGCGCTTTTGACTGAATTAATTGATTCAAAGGATAAAAAAATGAAACGTTTATTTCGCTGCTTGACTTTCCTCCCCTTGATTCTTTTCGCTTTTTGCGTCTGGAGTGCCCCGCTTTCGGCCCGTGAAACCGTTTCGCTCGACGGTGAGTGGGACTTTGCGACCGACTCGTACGCCGACGGTTCCTACGCTGCGCAGACCGGGAAAATTCAGGTCCCGGGGATCTGGAACAATCAGGGCTTCGGGCCGGAAAACGAGAAAGTCCGGTTCAACTACATCGGCGTGGGGCACTACCGCCGGGTCGTTTCCGTGCCGGAATCGTGGAAAGGCCGGTCCGTTTTTCTGGTTTTGGGCGGCATTTCGCGCTACGCCTCGGTCCGCGTGGACGGGAAACCGGTCGGAAAGGAAGCGATCGGCTGCATCGGCTCGCATGAATGGGACCTCACCGACGCACTGGAGCCGGGGAAGAACGCAGTGTTGGAAATCGACGTGGACTCCCGCCAGCGGTGGGGGATCGACCCGTTGCTCGGCGCCGCGCAGTTGAACGACTACATGCTGATCGTCTGGGGCGGAATTTGGGGCCACGCGCGGCTTGAGGCCAGGCCGGCGCAGTATTTGAAGGACGTTTTCATCAAACCGGACGTTCAGAAGTCGGAAATCGCCGTCGGGTTTGAACTGGTCGGCGGGCGTCAGGCGGACTCCGTGAAGGTGGAAGTCTTCGAGTGGCCCACGGCTCAAGAGGCGAACGCTTCCGTGGTGTGTCCCATTCAGGAAAGCCTCGGCGAAAGCGCGGCTTCAGCCGAAAGCAAAACCGCCGCGGTTGCGGTCACGGTCCCGATCCCCGGCGCGAAACTCTGGACGCCCGATTCGCCGAATCTCTACGTCGCCCGTGTCACGCTCCTGAAAGACGGCCAGGTAACCGACTCGCTGGAAACCCGCTTCGGGATGCGCGAGATCCGTTTCGATGGGTCAAAGATCTTCCTCAACGGGAAACGCTTCTTCCTGCGCGGTTACGGCGACGATCACATTTACCCGGTCGAGTATTCGATGTCGTGCGACAAGGAAATGTACTTGCGCCGGCTACGGATCATCAAATCGTTCGGATTCAACCACGTGCGCCACCACAGCACGATCCTCCCGCACGAATATTACGAGGCGTGCGACGAGATCGGCATGCTCCCCAACGCGGAATTTCTGATCGGTTACCCTGGGCAGCTCCCGGGCTGGGGGAACCTCTGGAAGAACGGAAACCCGGAAAACCTTCCGCCGGAAGTCGCGTGTGCGACGATGATCGAGCGTTTCGACCAGGTGCTCCGCGAGTACCGAAACCACCCGAGCATTTTCGCGTGGGTTTTCGGGAACGAGCTGAACATGGCGGGGTCGCCGTGGGATGAAATGCCTCTGAGAAAACAGTCGTGGGAGACTGCAAAGCGTCTGGATCCCACCCGGCCGTTTATGGACCTGGACGGCGACTGGCCGAAATCCGCGAGAGCGGGACGCGATACGATCGACCTCCTCTCGGTTTTGTTCGACGAGTGGTCCAATCCGGTCACGAACCTGAAGAAATTCGAACTGGAAGACCTCGGAAAGCCCGTGATCGCGCACGAAATGGGGAATTACCTCACGTTTTCTCGGCCGGACCAGATCGACCTTTTTGAAGGGACGGCGTTCAAACCGTTCTGGATGGTCAACGGAAAGGCGAAACTCGAGGAACTGGGCCTCCTGAACGAGGCGGAAGCATGGGCGCTCGCGTCGGAGCGTTTGTACTTCTTCCTGCACAAATCGGGGCTTGAAAGCCTCCGTAAAAACCCGATGATTTCCGGTTACCACTGGTGGCTGATCCAGGACTACTGGACCACCTCGAACGGTCTGGTGGACCTTTTCTTCCGTCCCAAATCGGTCCGGCCCGAGGAAGTCCGGATGGTCAACGCGCCAGTCGTCCTTTTGGCGGACGGTCTGGAACGCACGTACCGCTCCGGTGAGACGATGGCGCTGAAATTCCGCGTTTCCAATTTCTCGGAGGCTCCGATCAACGGCGAGTTCACCGTGGAAATCACGCTCGGCGACCGGAAAGAAACCCGGAAATTCCCGGTGAAAGACGCGCCGATCGGTGAAGTCTCAGCCATCGGCGAAATCGCGCTTCCGGTCCCGACGCTGGAAAAGCCCGAGCAGGTAAAAATCGCCGTTTCCCTGACCGCGAACGGGCCGAATGCGGAGGCGAAAACCACCCAGATCAATCAGAACGTCTGGACCAGCTGGTTCTTCCCGGCGGAGATCCGGCCGGACGCATCGATCGCCCCGGCGATTTATGCCGACGAGATGGTTAAATACGCCATCCCTGACTGGAACCTCCAGTCAATTCCGGACTCTGACAAAACGCAGGGCAAAGAGCTTCCAGCCAACGCGGTTTACATCGTGAGCTGGCTCGATGCGGACGTTGCGAGCGCGGTGAAACGAGGCGCGAGGTGTGTCCTGCTGGGCGACCTGGAGCGGCTGGAATCCATCCCGATCACATACAAGCAAACGTGGTGGAAGGCCGGTGACTCGGAAGCTCAAAACCACTGCGGAACGTTCGTTTATTCGGACTCGCTGACCGACTCCGTGACGCGGGACCACTGGTGCGACGGCGCGTGGTGTGAACTTTTGGACGGAGCGAATAAATTTAAGGTGGAATCGGCCCCGACCGCGCCGCAGACGTTGATCCGCGCCCTGCCAAGCCTCGTGCTGGTCCAGAATACGCCGCTGGTCTTCCGGGTCCGCGTTGGTTCCGGCCTTCTTACGGTTTCCGGCCTGAATCATTTTTCCGAAGGAGCCCTGAAGAACCCACTCAATGCCTGGCTGGTGCGGGAAATGCTTTATCCCGTTTCCGCAAAAGAAACGCTTCCATCGTGGCCAGTCGAATTTCTCGCGCCGGAGAAATCACTTCCCCCGGGCATGTCGCTCGGTTTTCGGAAGGTGATCAGTTCACCGCGTGCAACTTCCGGGCTGTCGTACTATTCTCCTAACACCACGTTGTTCATCGCGAGGCAAACAGAAGCCGGAAATCTAGTTTCCTGGCAGACCAACCCGACCGCCACGCCGAATGCGGAGACCACGACGTTCCTTTTCGCCGGCGGTTTGGGCTGGATCACTCAACCGGTCACCGAAGGTTTTGAACTCTCGGTGAATGGCCAAGCGGTTCTGCGTTTTGACCTTCCGGAACCCAACGCGAAAAGCGCGGAGTGGAAGTCCACCGATGGTTCCGTCACGCTGCGTTTTGACGTCGTGAAGATCGAATCGCGCGGCGAGGATTTTCTCGGCCGGTTCAGCCTGACGATCCCAACCACCTCGCTTCTTCCTAATGGTACGGCTCAAATTACTGTGAAATCCCTTGGAAGCGGAAGCAACCGGTGGTTCGCCCTGAACACGCTCAGGAGTTTTGAAGAGAAAGAATAAAGATTTTTAAAGGAGTTTTTTAAATGTCCCAGCTTGATTGGTTAATGATCGTCTTCTTTTTCCTGACGCTCGTCGGAATCGGAGTTTATTCCATTTTCAGAGTTCGCCAGAGTGGTGACTTTTTCGTTGGCGGCGGAAAACTGCCTTGGTGGATCGGCGGGATCTCGCATCACGTCGGTGGCTACAGCGCGGTCATTTTCACCGCCTGGGCCATGTATAACTACCGGGACGGTTTTTCGACTTATGTCTGGTGGGCGCTCGGTTTTGCCATTTCCTGCTTCATTTGCGGCTGGCTCATCGCCCCGAAATGGTCGGAAGTCCGCGAAAAGTTCGGCGTCCAGTCCCCCACCGAGTACCTGACCATCCGCTACGGTCTGAGCACGCAGCAAATCATCGTCTGGTCCGGCGTTTTTCTGAAGCTCCTCGACCTGGCCGGGAAAACCGTCGCCATGGCGTTGATCCTTCAGGGATTTACGGGGCTTTCGTTCGTGTACGGCGTTCTGCTGACCGGCACCGTGACCCTGATCTACAATACACTGGGCGGTTTCTTCGCCAGCACGCGAAACGACGTTTTTCAGTTTCTCGTTCAGCTTCTGGGCGGGATCTTCATGTTCGTTTTCGTGCTGAAAGAACTCGTGACGCACTACGGCGTAAACTACTTCACGATGTGGCAGACGGACGCGCTTCAGGGGCATTTCACCCCGCTGAGTGAAGAGTGCAATCTTTTCTTCGCTATCGGCTTCGGACTGGCGATCTTCTTCGGGACCACTGGTGGAAACTGGAGTGCGGGTCTGCGCTTTATGGCCGCCCCGTCAGGCGCGCACGCCCGGCGGACCGCGTGGCTTTCAGGCGCTCTGTACGTCATTTGGCCGCTGATCATTTTCGCCCCGATGTGGGCCGCGCCGATCATCTTTCCGGGACTGGACTCGGCGGCGCAGAAAGCGGTTTACACGAAACTCGCGCTTGCGTTCCTACCGCACGGCTTCGTTGGGATCGTCCTCGCCTCGATGTTCGCGGCCAGCATTTCGACGATCGCGGGCGACTGCAACGCGGTGGCTGGCGTGATTTCCCGTGACATCGCGCCACACTTTTCCAAAAAACTCCTTGACGCTCAGGGCCAGACCCCGATGTGGTTCGCGCGGACCGTTTCGTTTCTTTTCGCTGCCGCTGTAATTGCCATTTCACTGAATCATGAGCTTTTCGGCGGGATCGTTGGCCTCGTGGTGAAATGGTTCTCGGGTCTCCTCGGACCGATTTCCGTCCCGTTGATCTTTGGGCTTTTACCCACTTTTAAACGCTGTGGGATCGTGGCCGCCAACCTTTCGGTGATCCTGGGGATCGTAGCGTTTTTCGTTTGCGAGTACCTGGCCGCTCCACTGAGCGCATCACTCTTCTGGCCAGTCGTGACGAGCATTGTGGTTTACTGCGCCGGAATGTTCGGAAAAGCCCCCTCTGAAACCACGTGACAGAAAACTTGGCGGCGTTTAAGGAAGAAATTACGCGCCGGAGAGCGTTGAACTTGGCGTTCACCAGTATCCTGGCATATAAGATGACACGCAGGTATTGAAAACGATAATGGGGATGGGGTCTGTGAGGGACCCCGATCCCCTGTGGGTATTAACTTCAATTTCTGCGGAATTGTTGACGACGTTGGAAACGTCGTCCCTGAAAATCCCTGTTTATTCTGCTTCCTTGAAGACGAGACGGTCCACGTACAGCGCTTCGACCTTCGGATTGTGGCGGTGCGCGAACCAGATGTAAGCGTTCGGCACGAGGTCCACGACTCCCAGATCGACCCACTGGTACTTCGGCCCTTTAAGGTCTTCAACGTTCAGCGCGTGGGTGATGATCCCCTTCTTGCCGTTCACGTCGTAAACGCCGATCTGACCCGCGAGCCCTTCATCAATTTCGGCGTCCACGCGCATACTGGCCCAGATGTGGTACTTCCCGACCACTTTGGGGTAGCACTGCGTATTCCAATCGACTTCCGTCCCCATTCGGGTGGAGGTCCCGTCGATCGATTCCGGGTCGTTCACTCGAACCGCCACGTTTCTGTAGTTTCCGAAAACGGCATCATCGACCGCGAACCACGTCGCCGGGTCGGCGTCTTCGCACTCTTTCGGCGGATTTTTGCGCACGACCTCGTAGTTTTTCATTCCTTCAAGCTGGTCTTTCAGCAGGGAGGCCTGGCTGATGATGAGCGCTTGGGTTTTCACTTTTTCGCACATCTCGACGAAGTCCCGGCAAGCGTCTCCCAGGACCGTCGGCCCCTCGACCGGCGTACCGGTTTTGCGGGCTTCATTCATGAGCGGGAACCAGCGGTTGATCCAGACGAGATCGACGCCCATTTTCGCTTTTTTCAGGTGTGCGAACTGCTCGGAATCCTCGCCGTAAATCTCGCGGCTTTTCGCGACGGCCTGGTTCATGAGCTTCGTCGTGCGGTTCAGTGTTTTCAGTTCAAGCCAGTC
>JAFTCU010000079.1 GCA_017454585.1 Thermoguttaceae bacterium
CGGAACAATAACACGCGGAAATTCCAGGCGCTCGGCCCGGACACGGGGTTCGACTCGATCGGCGACGGCGACTGCGCGCTGGCCATGTCACGTTACCTCGACGCGCTGGACCGTGAGGACAAACTCACGCGGACGATCCTCTACAATTTGAACCCGATCTACAATCACCTGGTCGGGACGATGCTCGGGAACTTCCAGGACGGCGTGACGCCCGGCAAGATCCAGTTCGGTTCCGGCTGGTGGTTCCTCGATCAGAAAGACGGGATGGAGACGCAGATGAATGTTCTATCCGCGCTGGGCCTGCTTCGGCGTTTCGTCGGGATGCTAACGGACAGTCGGTCGTTCCTTTCGTACACGCGGCACGAATACTTCCGCCGGATCCTGTGCAACCTGCTCGGAAATGATGTGAAAAAGGGCATTCTGCCGAACGACGAGAAACTCCTCGGCGGGCTTGTCGCGGATGTAAGTTACTATAACGCGCTTAATTACTTCAAATTTTAGGAAGATTCCGGAAAATAATAGGGCCGGCTCAGGAAACTTCGGCCCCCAAAAATTTTTTTAAAATTTTCTTCTCCCCCCCTTGTCAAATTTTCTCAACGAGCTATAATAAATAAACACTACTAAAAAAGTAATCTTTAAACACTATCAAAAAAGGAGGATATAATGAGCAAGATTTACAATTCCATTCTCGAGAAAATCGGGAAAACGCCTTTGGTCCGAATCAACTCACTGAATGAAGGTGACGCAGAAGTCCTTGTGAAAGTCGAATTCTTCAATCCGGGGAGTTCCGTGAAGGACCGTATCGCTCTGGCGATGATCGAGGCGGCGGAAGCCGATGGAACATTGAAACCGGGCGCACTCATCATCGAACCCACGAGCGGAAACACGGGAATCGGGCTGGCACTTGTTGCAGCGGTAAAAGGGTACCGTCTCATCCTTACGATGCCGGAAACGATGAGCGTTGAACGGCGCAAACTTGCGAAGGCATTCGGCGCGGAAATCGTCCTGACGGAAGGCGCGAAGGGGATGAAGGGCGCAATCGAGAAAGCGCTCGAACTTCGTAACGCGAATCCGGGATCATGGATCCCGCAGCAGTTTGAAAACCCGGCCAACCCGGCGTACCACCAGGCAACTACCGGTCCGGAAATCTGGGAGGATACGGACGGGAAAGTCGATGCGCTGGTCGGAGGCGTTGGAACGGGCGGAACGTTGACCGGTACAGGGAAATTCCTGCGTGAGAAGAATCCGGACGTGAAAATTTTCGCGGTAGAACCCGACACAAGCCCGGTCCTTTCTGGTGGTCAGCCTGGGCCTCACAAGATTCAGGGAATTGGAGCGGGGTTTGTTCCGAAAGTCATGGATCTGTCCATCGTCACGGAAGTGATCCAGGTGAAAGGCGAAGACGCGGGGCGGACCGCTCGTGCGGCTGCGGCGAAAGAAGGGCTCCTCATCGGAATTTCCTCGGGGGCGTCCCTTTATGCGGCTCTTCAGCTCGCCAAACGTCCGGAATTTGCCGGAAAACGCATCGTCGCTGTGTTGCCCGACACAGGGGAACGGTATTTGTCCACGTGGCTTTTTGAGTAATGAATTCAGTGGAATGATTCACGGAAAGGGAGGGTGGATTTTATGCCATACCATTTTGATACGCTTGCCATTCACGCGGGTCAAGTACCGGACCCGACAACTCAATCCTTCGCGGTGCCGATTTACAGAACGACCGCTTTCGCGTTCCGTGATTCCAAGCACGGTGCCGATCTTTTCGGGCTGAAGGAGCCCGGAAATATTTACGCCCGGCTTATGAACCCGACGAATGACGTGCTTGAACGGCGTCTGGCGGCTCTCGACGGAGGGAAGGCGGCACTGACTTTTGCCTCGGGTACTGCCGCAATCTATTTCACGATTACAAATATCGCGGCGCTCGGCGACGAGATCGTTTCTGCGAATAATTTATACGGCGGGACGTTCACCCAGTTCGACGCGATCCTGCCCCAGCAGGGGATCACAGTCCGCTTCACTCCGGTGAACGATTTTGAGGCAGTGGAGGCCGCCATCAACGATAAAACGCGGGCGATCTACGTCGAAATGGTCGGAAATCCGGGGCTGGAAGTCGCGGACGTGGAAGGTTACGCGGCCATCGCCCGACGCCATCATCTTCCGCTGATCGTGGACGCGACGTTCACGACCCCGGCGCTTTGTCGTCCGATCGAACACGGCGCAAACATCGTGATCCACTCGCTCTCGAAGTGGATCGACGGCCACGGGACCGGAATCGGCGGCATCGTGATCGATGCGGGGAATTTCGACTGGAGCGACCCAAAATTCAGCCTTTATAATGAGCCTGACCGCGGCTATCACGGTCTGCGTTTTGCGCATGATTTGGGTGATATGAATGCACTGGCGTTCATTTTACGGCTTCGGATCGTCGGCCTGCGAAATCAGGGCGCGACCCTTTCGCCGGATGCGGCCTGGACGTTCCTTCAGGGGGTCCAGTCTCTGCCGCTGCGGATGAAGAAGCACAGTGAAAACGCTCTGGCGATTGCGAAATTTCTGCAGAACCACCCGAAAGTGGCGTGGGTCCACTACCCGTCGCTGAGCCACCCGGAACTGGCGGCGAAATACCTGCCGGACGGAGCGGGAGGAATGGTCGTTTTCGGAGTTCAGGGAGGCGCACAGGCCGCTCGTGAACTGGTGGACCGCGTGAAGATCTTCACGATCCTCGCGAACGTTGGGGACTCCAAGAGCCTGATCATTCACCCCGCCAGCACCACGCACTCGCAGCTCAGCGAGGAAGATCAGCGTGCGGCCGGGCTTCCGCCGGAACTCATTCGGCTTTCGATCGGTCTGGAACATGTCGATGATTTGATCGAAGCGCTCAAAGAAGCCCTGGATTGATGGGATTCGCAGGTGTACGACAGTTTGGAGGACTGTTTTTCGGAATGGTCCTCCTTTTTTTTATCCTTATGACTCCCGCTTTTCCCTTCAAAAAAAATCAGAGGGTCGATTCTCATTTTTTGCCCGTGAAATAATATCTGGCAGGCGGGTCACAATGTAATCCAAAATCAGAGTGATGAAATAAAGGCCGAATGTTTGGAATCTGCGCCAAACTGACAATTCCATAGATGAAAATTTGAAATTTCCTGAGGATTCGTTCTTCATTCTTCATTTTTTTTCCCGGGGGGGGGATTTTACTTTTTTAAAGGTTGGTTATAATGTGTATATTATAATGCGGGAATAGATTTTTTCTGGACGGACATTTGGCCCGCTTTTCCCTTTTCATCAAGAATGAGCCAAATTCCGTTTGGATCAAATGGTCCCGCTTACTTCTCAAAGGAGAAATCATTATGTATGAACGTTTTACCGACCGTGCGCGCAAAGTCCTGCAGCTGGCTAATCAGGAAGCTCAGCGTTTGAACCACGAATACATTGGTACGGAACACATCCTGCTTGGCCTCGTTAAAGAGGGAAGCGGTGTTGCGTCGAACGTCCTGAAAAATATGGACGTTGATCTGACCAAAATTCGCCGCGAGGTAGAAAAGCTCGTCAATCAAGGGACCGATATGATCGCGATGGGGAAACTTCCCCAGACGCCACGTGCGAAAAGAGCAATCGAATATGCGATGGATGAAGCGCGTAATCTCGGTCATACGCATGTTGGGACGGAGCACTTGCTGCTCGGTCTTCTTCGCGAGGATGAAGGAATCGCCGCACAGGCATTAATGAATCTTGGACTTCGTCTGGATTCTGTTCGTGAGGAAATTCTCGAGTTGATCGGAAACGGAAAAGGCAATTCGGAACTCAGCTCCAATGCCTCACAAAACGCCCAGCCCGTTGGTGGGTCTGAGCCTGAGGTTCTGAAACCGAATTCCAAATCGAAAACCCCCGCGCTTGACAGTTTTGGGCGTGACCTGACCGAGCTTTGCCGCCAGAAGAAGCTCGACCCGGTGATCGGCCGTGACAAAGAAATTGAACGCGCGATCCAGATTTTGGGCCGTCGCACGAAAAACAACCCGGTCCTTCTGGGCGAGGCAGGCGTTGGAAAAACTGCAATCGTGGAAGGGCTCGCGGAGTTCATCGTCTCGGGGAATGTCCCGGAACTTTTGCTCGAAAAACGCCTGGTCGTTCTTGACCTCGCAATGATGGTCGCGGGCACCAAATACCGCGGTCAGTTCGAGGAACGTATCAAGGCCGTGATGAACGAAGTTAAGCGTGCCGGAAACGTCATCCTTTTCATTGACGAGCTGCATACACTGGTAGGCGCTGGTGGCGCAGAAGGTGCGATCGATGCGGCAAACGTCCTGAAACCGGCGCTTTCCCGCGGTGAAATCCAGTGTATTGGCGCAACGACGCTTGACGAGTATCGGAAATACATCGAAAAAGACAATGCTCTGGAACGACGTTTCCAGCAAATCATTGTTGAGCCGCCGAGCAAGGAAGTAACGGTCCAAATCCTCAAGGGTTTGCGTGACCGCTATGAGGAACACCATCACGTGACGTTCACGGATGAAGCTCTCGTCGCTGCAGTGGAACTTTCTGACCGTTACATCACGGGCCGTTGCCATCCCGACAAAGCCATCGACGTGATTGACGAGGCCGGTTCGAGTGTTCACCTCAAGTCAATGACTCGTCCGCCAGATTTGAAAGAATTGGACGAGGAACTGGATCGTTTGAACCAGGTCAAGAATGGCGCAGTCGCGGAGCAGAATTTTGAGGCGGCCGCAAGTTTGCGTGACCAAATCGATAAACTGCTCAAAGAGAAAGAACGTCTAACAAGCGAGTGGCGTGAAAAAACCAGCCAGAATAAAGGCCTGGTCAACGAGGAAGTCATCGCGCAAGTTGTGGCGCGCATGACGGGTATCCCGGTGACACGTGTTTCGGCAGAAGACTCCCAGCGATTGATGGACATGGAAGCGGAACTGCACAAACGGGTCGTCAGCCAGGACGAAGCCGTTCGCAAAATTTCCGAAGCCGTTCGCCGTAGTCGCGCGGGTCTGAAAGACCCGAAACGCCCTGTCGGCTGTTTCCTTTTCGCAGGCCCCACGGGAGTTGGAAAAACACTTCTCGCCAAGACTCTTGCAGAGTTTATGTTCGGCAATGAAGAAGCGTTGATTCAAATCGACATGAGTGAGTACATGGAGAAGATCAACGTCTCCCGCCTGATCGGAGCCGCTCCAGGCTACGTCGGCTATGAGGAAGGCGGACAGTTGACCGAAAAAGTCCGCCGCCGTCCTTATTCAGTGGTCCTGTTCGACGAAATTGAAAAGGCGCACCCGGACGTTTTCAATATGCTGCTACAGGTGATGGAAGAAGGCCGACTGACGGATAGTTTCGGGAGGAACGTCGATTTCCGTAACACGATCATCATCATGACGACCAACGCCGGAGCTTCCGCAATCAAAAATGAATCCACGTTTGGTTTCCAGACTGGAGATGACAGCGCCTCGTACGAACAGATGAAAACGCGGGTGAAGGAACAGATTGAGAAGTACTTCCGCCCGGAATTTCTCGGACGTCTCGACGAACTGATCGTGTTCCAGTACCTCACCAAGCCTGACTTCGAGCACATCGTTGATTTCGAGGTTGGCAAAATCTGCAAGCGCCTCAAGGAACGTGGTTTCGAAGTGACGCTTTCGGATGCTGCGCGGTCACTTCTGATCAAACGTGGCAGTGATGAAGACTTTGGCGCTCGTCCGCTTCGTCGCGCAATCGAAAGCAATGTGGAAAATCCGCTCGCTGAAGACATTCTGCGCGGCAAATTCAACGGCATGAACCGTATTTCCATCGAAACGGAAATGCGGGGCGACAAAGAGGATTTCGTGTTTATCGGAAGCAAGGCGGAGTAATTCCTGAATTATGAACTCCTTTCAGATTTACATCGCGTTTACCCCGCTGGCACTTTATTTTGTGCTGGTGGGGTTAATGAATATGACTGGCCGGCCATTTCTTGTGACCGGAATCCGAGACAAGATCGTACTCTTTTTGGCCCTTTTCGGACTCGTTGCGGTTGGGCCAATGCAGCTTTTCTTTCCGGTGAACGCTTCGTGGAGTTACGGACCATGGGTTTGGCTCCTCCTCATCGGGATTTATGTCTTTACATGTCTTTTATACTTACTTTTTCAGCGTCCATCGATCAATCTTTATAATGTGACGATGACGGAATTTCGTCCTTTTATATCGGATTTGGCGGTGGACTGTGACGAGAATGCGCGTCTGGCCGGGGATACGGTTTGTATGCCCACGCTGGGGATTCAGTTTTATTTCGATGCCAATCCGGTACTTCGTACGATCTCACTCATTTCGGCGGGGCCGAACCAGGACTGGGGCGGTTGGGATCGATTTCGGATCTCACTCATGGAAGGACTGAAATCTCAAAGTCGGACATTCGCGCCAAAGTACGTGGTGGGAATCAGTTTTCTCTTCCTTGGTCTTGTGATGCTTGCCGCCCTACATGCACTTATTTGGGTTGATTCAGCCTCATTTTTGAAGGCGATTCCAGATTTTTTAAGAATTTGAGATCGGTTTTCCTGTAAAATCGACTCTCAGTACCCCCTTTATTCCCCAGGAAGATCATGATGAAAATCTTTCCCGCTCTTTTTTTCTCCCTCTGCGTTTCGTTTGCCCTAACGCTTCACGCGGCGGAGACTTCCCAAACCATTGAAGTGGGCCGTATCCTTGATAAAGAGGCGGTTTCCGGTCAGACGCCAGACGTTTCTTCCGGTGCGTTTACCGTCGCAATCCGTTTCCGTCCCTTGGGACAGGGCGTAGAGGAATTTTCCGGTCGGGGAATGCTTTTCTCCGTGGCGAGCGGCTACTACGATGGTTTCCGCGCTCACTACGGGAACGCTGCCCAGGACGTCATTTTCGAGATCGGCATCCCGGAGGTCCAGCACTCGATTTCCGCTCGAACTCAGGTCTCCGCCCCGCTCGGAGTTCTGAACGATGTGGTCTGCACGTACGACGGCGCCGTGATGAAAATTTACCTCAATGGTGAGGAGGCCGCAAGCCAGGATGCGACCGTGAAACTCGACACGAAAAACGCTCCGTTGCGCGTGGGATATGTAAATTACGGGATCGGCTCGACGAAAATGTTCGTGGAAAACGTCGAGTTCACCGACCGCGCGTTGACGCTGGAGGAGGTTCAGGCCCGATTCGCGAAGCATCCGGCCGAGGAAGTCCGCAAAATCGCGATGATGAAGAAGTTCAAGATCGCGGGAAACGCGGTCAATCTCGATCTGGAGCAGGAAGCGCTGGACTTCTTTGTTGGTCTGGAGGATCTTAGTGAGTCGTCGCGGGCCGCCGCTTTGGACGCGCGTTGGCAGCTGCTCATGGCGCGCAAAGAGTACAAAGAGGCTGAGCCTCTGGTCCTCGCCAAGGCGGAAACCCTGAAAACGCCTGTCCCGGAAGACGAGACGCTCCCGCAGCAGAACGTCCGCATGAGTACGCTTTTTGACGTGCTGGAAGCCTTGGACGCACTGGCGGAGAACGGCTCCGAAAAGTGCCGCGAAATGGCCGCGAGTCTGCGCGAAATGTTCCCGGCCGATGCCGCATACCTCGTGAAGATCCACGCCCTGGACGATCAAATGCGCGCCCGGACGCTGGCCGTGGAGGAGGATTCACTGGCGAAACTCGCCGAATTGAAGAAAAACGCGCAAAATCCCGACGCGGTGAAACTCTACCTCGTGCCGAGTGGCTCTGGTGAAGCCGACGGCTCGAAGTCACGGCCGTTTACGTCGTTCAAGGCGGCGTTCGAGGCGGCGCTCGCGCTTCAGGCGGAGGGAAAATCGGTCGTCGTATTCGCGGCAGATGGCGAATATTTCGTCCCGGAAGGGGTTTTGGCCCAAAATGAAAACGTGCCGGAAACCTCCGCGACCATTCGTTTCCGGGCGCTGAAGGGCGCGAAACCCGTCTTTACCGGCGGTGTAACGCTCAAAAACTTCCAGAAAGTCACCGACGCACAGGTCCTCGGGCGTTTCCAGCCTGCCGCTCGTGAAAAAGTCCTGGTCTGCGATCTGAAGGCGCTGGGGATCACCGACTTTGGCACGATGAACCCGCGCGGCTACGGCTCGATCGATAAACCGTGGACCGACCTGTTCGTGAACGGGAAGGCGATGGAGTTGGCCCGCTGGCCGAACCGGGGAGACGAAGAACTGAAAATCGGCGAAGTCGTGCCGGGCCCCAACGCGCAAATGACGCCGCCGCACGTGAGGACCGACTCGGAAACGTTCCACTACGATTTTGACCGCCCGGACGGCTGGAAGATGGACGAAGATTTCGATGCGTATGCCTATGGACTCTGGGAGTGGGAATGGGCCGCGAATACGGTAAAAGTCAAGCAGATCGACCGGGAAAACAAAACGATCCAGGTCGCTCGCCATAATCTGCGCGACCGCTACACGTTCCACTTCCTGAACATTCTGGAAGAACTGGACGCTCCGGGCGAGTACTTCATCGACCGCGCGAACGGGCTGGTTTACTTCTACCCGCCGGAGGGGCTCGACCTGAACTCCGCCGTCATCGAGTTCCCGGTCCTGAATTCCGAATTCCTGAACCTGAAAAACCAGAAGAACATCTGGTTCGACGGTCTGACGTTCCAGACCTCGCGCGGTACGGCGGTAAACCTGGAAGGGTGCGAACACGTCTGCTTCACGAACTGTGTCCTGAAGCAGTTCGGCTGCACGGCCCTGATCATCCGCGGAGGGAAGTACTGCGGGATTTTCGACTCGGAAGTCCGGAACGTCGGCGCGTGCGGCGTCCAGTTTTTCGGCGGAAACCGCGACAATCTGGAGCACTGCGGCCACGCCATGATCAATAACGTGATCAGCGATTTCAGCCGGATCGACCGCGCATACGCCCCGGCCGCCCACGTGATTGGCGTCGGAATGGCCTGCACGCAGAATCTGATGTACGACTCGCCGCACCAGGCGATCCGTGCCGAGGGAAATGACCTTTTGATCGCCCGGAACGAAGTGCACAGCGTTGTGTACGAGTTCAGCGACCAGAGCGGGATCGACGTTTACTGCGACCCGACCTACCGCGGAATGGTGATCGACCAGAACTTCTGGCACCACATTGGATCCTCCTTTGCCGAGTGCGGCCAGGCGGGGATCCGGCTTGACGATTCCATCTCCGGCGTGGTGATGACCGAAAATCTTTTCTACCGCTCGTCCGGCGGCTTCTTCGGCGGGATTCAGATCCACGGCGGGAAGGATAATCTGATCGCGCGGAACTTCTTCGCCGACTGCACGCTTGGGATCAGTTTCACCGCGTGGCGGAACGGCCGGTACGAGAAATTCTACACGGAAATGTTCCCCCAGCACGTGAAATTCTACCAGGACCTGGGCGTCTATCCGTTCATGGAAACGATCACGGAAACGTTCAACCGGAACTACGTTTACAGGAACGAGGTCCTGAACTGCGACCAGTTCGTTCGCGGCGTGAACACGGACAACATTTTCATGGCGAACACGGTGCGAACCTCCGCGGAGGCTCCGGCGTCTGAAGATCCCATGACCGTGCGCAAGTGGCTTGAAAAGGTTTCGGGCCGTGATCTTTCGAAGATCGGAAATCAGCCGAACCGTTTGTTCCCGCGTGGGCGTAAGGACGTGAAAGATGAGATCTCGCCGAATTTCTTTGGTGGAAAATGATAATTAATAAAAATCAGAATATTTAAAAGATCAAAAAGTTTTTGAAAGAGGGGGTCCAGGGGGAGGAACAATTTTCAAAATGTTCCTCCCTCCGCGGGGCCTAAAGTTTTCGCGGGTGAGTCTTTTTTCTCCCGCAGGGTGAAAAAAGCGAGGGCGTTTACCCGAAAATCACATCACGATTCTATTCACGGCATCGAGGAACGCTAGGATGCTCGCCTCGATCGAGTCGGTGGAAAGGCCTTGACCCCGGTATTCCCGATCTTTGAAACTGATCGTAACGTCCACTTTTCCCTGAGCGTCGTGACCGACCGTGACACTGTGGACGCGGTACTCTTTGCAGGTCAAAGCCAGACCCGTGAGCTGACAGATCGCCAGGAAAATGCCGTCGATCGGGCCGTCGCCGGTCGTCGTTTCGCTGTTGGTTTCCACGACGAAATCGCCATGGCTGAGTTTAATACTCGTGACCGGTTTTTTGCCCGTACCGCTCGCACTGGAGTAGGATTCCAGTTTCCAGCTCGATTTGGTCGTTTCTTTCACCAGAACGCGCTGAACGAGCGACTGAATGTCGGCGTCGTAAATCTCTTTTTTACGGTCGGTCAGAACTTTGAACTCCTCGAACAGCTTGTTCAGCTGCTCCGGCGTGAGCGTGTAACCCAACTGGTTCACTTTGTCGTTCAAGGCCGCGCGTCCGCTGTGCTTTCCGAGAACCAGGTCGGTTTTCTGGAATCCGACGTCTTCAGGGCGCATGATTTCGTATGTCATGCAGTTCTTCAGCATACCGTCCTGATGGATCCCCGACTCGTGGGCGAAGGCGTTGCGTCCGACGATCGCCTTGTTGCGCGGGACTTCCAGCCCGGTGATTCCCGAGACCAGCTGGCTGGCCGGGACGAGGCGGCGCGTGACGATCCCCGTCGAGGCGTGGAAAGCGTCGCGGCGCGTGTTCAGCGCCATCGTGATCTCCTCGAGCGAGCAGTTGCCCGCGCGTTCGCCCAGACCGTTGATGGTGCACTCGACCTGACCAGCCCCCGCTTCCACTGCGGCGAGCGAATTGGCCATCGCCAGACCCAAATCGTTGTGGCAGTGCACGGAAATGACGGCCTTTTCGATGTTCGGAACGATGGTTTTCAGTGTGCGGATGTACTCGGCAAACTGGGCGGGGATCGCATACCCCACCGTGTCGGGAATGTTCACCGTCGTCGCGCCGGCGTTGATGGCTACTTCAATGACCTGGCACAGAAAATCGATTTCTGTTCGGCTTGCGTCCTCGGCGGAAAACTCGATGTTCGACGTCAGAGCCGCGGCCTTACGCACGAAGTGGTCCGTGTTTTCCAGGACCTGCTCTTTGGTCATACGGAGTTTGTACTCGCGGTGGATCGGGCTCGTAGCGAGGAAGACGTGAATGCGGGGATTCTCGGCATCCTTGATGGCGTCCCAGGCCGCTTCAATGTCGCGGTCCTTGCAGCGGGCCAGAGCGCAAACGCTGCTTCCCTTAACGACCTGGGCGATCTTGTGTACGGACTCAAAGTCACCGGGCGAAACGACCGGAAAACCGGCTTCGATGACGTCCACGCCGAGCGAGGAAAGCATCTGGGCGACTTCCAGTTTTTCCGGAATGTTCATGCTGGCGC
>JAFTCU010000080.1 GCA_017454585.1 Thermoguttaceae bacterium
ACTCCCCCTTTTGAATCGAATCGATATTTAATTATCCTAAAATCTGAAAATTTTGCAAGGGGGAGGGGGAAGGGTTTAAGAAAAAATTTTCCCCTTTCAAAAGAAAGCCACTTCTGAAACGAAAACCAGAGTTCACGTCCAGACCGCTGCAAAGTCCAGCGACTATAGGCCCCGCGGATTAGGCGGATCGGGCGGATTCGGGCGGATTTGATTTTAAATATTCATTCAGAACTTCGTGCAGAATCGTGAGTTTTGAATGATTTAAATTTGAGATCCGTTTAAATCCGCCCGATCCGCCTAATCCGCGGGGCCTATAGCGACTCTGGACGTTTCCGAAGGGATTGAGTGTCACGTGTAACGGATTCTGGACTTCAATACGCGTATCCGCGGTCCCGCGCCTCGCCGCCGGCGCCCACGCGGAAAATCTTCACTTCACGCTTTTCCGGCTTGATCACGACCACGTCCACGAGGCACTCCAACGCGCGGTTGAAATTCGTGTGGACCGCCTGGTCGTCCGGGAGTTCCTTCGGGTTCACGCCGCCGTAGCCCTGCGAGATGGAGTAGTGCACGCCGTTGGAAAGCAGATGGTGGTCGAAATGACTGTCGCCGTAGAAGCAGCCCGCCAGGCGCGTGTCCTTGTTGGCGGTGAAATCCCACTTCACGCCGTTCATTTCACCGGATCGGTTGGCGACGAAATCCTCGCACATCTTGATGAAAACGTCCTCGTTCTTCGCGTGGCAGTTCGGCCAGGAGGTCCAGTGACCAATCACGACCTGAACGCAGAAATGCTGCATGATCACGGCGGTCCAGCCTTCCTCGAGGTCCGCCAGATGGTCGGCGATAAATTGCAGCTGGCTGACCAAAAGGCCGTAGTACCCGTCGTCCGAAGTGTTCGTGAAGAAGACGCGCGTCTTCTTTTCGGGGAGGTCGTAAAAACCCCAGCTTTGGCTTTCACCGAAAACGAGCTTGAACTCCTTCGCGGCGGTCATCCCGTTGAACATTTCACCGAACCGGTCGCTCGAAACGATGCGGTTTTTGCCGTGGTCGTGGTTCCCCATCGAGAAAAGGGCCGGGAGATCAAAATCGCGGTAGATCGTCTGCTTCGAGGCGAGCATCGACTCGACTTCCTCCGGGTTTTTCGGGACCATTTCGATCTCCATGTCGCCCAGGTCCGCGAAAAAGTCCGCCTTCATCTGGCGCGCGGCCTGCTGACCGATGTAAATGTGCATCTTGGAATCGGACCAGTCGATCGGGTCGGCAATCGTCACGCTGCGCGAGTGAATGTCGGTCATGTACGGGAAAATGACGCACAAATCGTCACCCTTCCAGGCGTCGATGCGCTTCTGGGTCTTCGCGATCTCGTCTTTAGCCCAGTCGGGAATTTCCACGGCCAAAAGGGCCGAAACGGTGAGGAAGGCGCAGAGGAAAGCGGTGAGGAAACGAAGCATAAAATCTCTCCTTTTAAATAATGAATCGCATTAAGGAAATTTCCAAAAATCTGCAGATTTACCAAAGAGTGAACACAATGTATTTCAAACCTTGATTTAAACACGGATTTTCACGGATTAGAAGGATTTACACAGATTATTTTTGTTTAAATGTTAATCATTCTTTGAAGGTTTTATTTGTACAAATCAAAATCCTTTTAATCCTGTAAATCCGTGTTTAAATAGTGGGTTACAGCGCTGCGGATTCTGTGTTTGAAAAATGGAAAGTTTAAGGATTTTCCTTTCAATGAGTGTTCTGTCACGGTGTATTCACGTGAGGGGAGCCGATCAGGCCGTAATCGCCGAAGTAAACCAGCACGTAAGTGTTCCGGCCGTCTTCGACGTTCACGTGCACGCGGCACGACGAGGGATTCAGGCCCGGTTCCTGAAGGACTTTCTTCCAGACGCGGTGTACGTGACCGTTGGGACCGGGCGGCGGGGCGGGAGCAAAACTCTGACCTCGTCTGGGCAGAGGAGTGGGCTGAAAATACTGCTCGGAAGGAGTGAGCGGAACCGACACAGCGTAGGCCTGAGCGTCCTCCGTCCTCCAGTCACTGGTGAATGGTTCCGAAGTCGCGGCAAGCGTCAAATCGTGTTCCCCCGCGGGGAGTTCAAGCCGGGCGACCTGGATCGACCCCGGGAGGAGGTTCCAGCACCGGGTGTCGGCTTCTTCGGACGCTTCCCAGAGGACTCCCGCAAGGTCGAGCAGTATCTCCGCGCCGGAGGAATTGGCACCAGCCGCCTCTTTGATTCCGTAAATTCCGGCTTTCTTTATGATTCGTCTGGCGGCGGCCCGAGCGATGATCCACGGTTTGTTGACCTCAAACTGCTCGATCGCCATCGTGTTCACATCGGTGATCTTCTCGGTCAAAACGGGCTCGCCCGAATCGTCCACCGTGATCTTTGCGGCCCGGTAGCGGCACGGCGCAAGGTTGATCTCGGGAATGGGGACCGGCGCGATGGTTGGCGGAACGGAATGTTTGGAAGTCGCGGAGACGATCATGTCCGTAAGCATGAGGGCGACTTGCGTGACTTCGGCGTTTTTCTCGACTTTGTACGGTCCATGTCCCACCAGAGCGAAAACGTAAACCGTCCCGTTTCCTTTCTGAGATGAAATGCCCTGCTTGACACGCTCTAATTGCTGATGACCGCCTGTAAAGCCCGGGTTCCACTGAGTGACTTTCGTAAACTCACGGATTTGTTCCTGCTGGCCGGAAATGTTTCCATCGTCGAGGATCCCGCAGAGGTACGGCCCAATGGCGAGCATTTTGTAGGATTTTTTGACCTTTTCGTGAGTCTCAGGGTCTTCCTCGCTTCGGGCGATGATCTCCTCCTGCTTCATGTTGATCTGGTTGGCGTAGGCGCGGACGTCGCTTCCGTCGAGCATCAGACTGTTCAGGGCGAGCATGACGCGGATCAGGACCTTTTCGTAATCCTCGCCTTTGTACGAGATCGAGCAGTCGTCGGTAAGCATCGAGGCGGCGACTTCCGCGGCCGATTTGGCTTTCCGGTCCTCCAGCGCGTCGAACGAGTCGCGGACCTCGCGCAGAAGCGTTTCGCTCTGACGGAATTCCCCCTGGCACAGACGCATCATCGCCTCTTCCAGCTTCATCACGTCGGCATTTTTGCGATTGGAAGATTTTTCCCGTTCTTTTACGATCAGGTCTGCCGCCGAGTCCAGATTGTTGCAGTAAAACGCCTCGCGCGCCTGGTTGACCCTCACGATGTAGGAGTGGCACCCGGTCAGCGAAAACGCGAGGACGAGCAGCGCAAGCTGGAAAAAAACGGGAAAACGCATAAATTAATGATGAATTATGAATTTTGAATTATGAATTCAGGATGAAGGTCCGGTTTTATTCTCGGTTTCGAATCTTCGCAGGCAGGGATCGGTTGTAAGCCTTGCTCAGGTCGCAGCCTTCCTTCACCGAGGAGCCGTCATTTATGTTTATGAGTTCCAGCGAAAGCCTGTAATCGCGTTGGGAGTCCCGATTATCGGTCGTGGTCCCGCTCGTCAGCTTGGCGAAAAGCAGGTACTCGAACGGCTGGCCGTCTTTTTCGAGCGCCGCCTGAAGTTTACGCTGGTTTTCCGGGATGAAAAGATCGTCCATCCGGAAACGCTCCGCACGCAGGGCCGGCTCGACGTAGCGGCGGCTGATCGACGTATATTGGCCGCTCGAGCTGATTGCAACGTCGATCATTTCGTAAAGCTGCTCTTTGTAGTCCGCCAGTTCCTCGGCCGTGAAGTTTTCCACGCCAACGAAGCAAATCTTCTTGGGAAACGGACCCGAGCCCGGATTTTGCGCATCGGCCGCGAGCAGTCGCCCAACGGACTCTTCAACGAGCGGTTTGTAAACTTCCTGCCCGGCTTTGTGGCTTCCGGAAAGCTGCTTCGCACCCGGGCGCAGAAGCGTGCCGGTCTGGGTCTTACAGGCAGGGATCATGGCCAACACGGCGGCCAAAAAAAACAAAAACGTGAATTTTAGCTGTGAGTTCATTTCAGGAACCAATTAACAGGATTATTATTAAAACATTTACTCTTTGATTTTAATGAATTTTTCACAAAAAGGCAAGACCAAAAAACAGGTTTTTCCGCTGGGGGGGCTGGCAGAAGATGAAAAATCTGCTATACTTAAACAGGATATGAATGAAACATCATTTTAATTCTTAAAGAGGAAACCGTAAAACAGATGAACGAAAGTAAAAAACCAGACGTTTCTTCCCGCCGGCGCTTTCTGCGTGGTCTGGGCGGAACGGCCGCCGCGGCGTCGCTGACTTTGACCGGCTGTAAACCCGCAAAAAAAGGCCCGGAGACCGGCATCACCGTGAATTCCGGTGAAATCCCGACCGACAAAATGGAGTACCGCGTCAACCCGAAAAACGGCGACCGCGTCTCGCTCCTCGGTTTCGGCTGTATGCGCCTTCCTTTGAAATCCAAATTTGGGTCGCGGGAGGCAGAATACGCCATCGATCAGGACGCGGTGAACGACATGTTCGACTATGCGATCGCGCATGGTGTGAACTACTTCGACACGTCGCGGCGTTACTGCCGTGGATTCTCTGAGGAAATCGTAGGAAACGCGCTCTCACGTCACGACCGCAAGTCGTACTTCCTGGCGACCAAAATGTCCAACCAGGCGATGCGCAGCCGCGAGGAGTCCCTTGTGGTTTACCGGGAGTCGCTCGAAAAACTTCAGACCGACTATTTCGACTACTACCTCTTCCACGCGCTCGGGAAATTCGACGTTTACAAGGAGCGCTACCTCGATAATGGGATCAAGGATTTCCTTCTCAAGGAGCGTGAAGCGGGGCGTATCCGTCAGCTCGGCTGGTCCTTCCACGGCGAAAAGGCCTTTTTCGACTTCATGATGTCGCCCGAGTGCGGGATCGACTGGGATTTCGTTCAAATCCAGCTCAATTATGCCGAATGGGAGCGAATTCAGGCGCGGGCGGACGTGACGACGCGCTACCTGTACGACAAACTGGCGGATCTGAAGATCCCGGCGATCATCATGGAGCCGCTCCTCGGCGGGCGTTTGGCCAGTCCGAATTTCAAGGCGAAAGAGCTGATGAAGCAGATGCGCCCGGAGGCGAGCTACGCGTCCTGGGCGTTCCGGTTTGCCGGGTCTTTGCCGAACGTTTTGACCATCCTCAGCGGCATGACGTACATGGAGCACCTGCAGGATAATTTGCGGACGTTCTGCCCCTTTGAGCCGCTCAATGAGGAGGAACTGGCGATGCTCGCGGAAGCCGCCAAGACGATGGAGCAGTTCAACACGGTGAACTGTACCGGGTGCGAGTACTGCATGCCGTGCCCGTATGGACTGGATATTCCGGGGATATTCACCCACTTCAACAAATGCCTGAACGAAGCGAATTTCCCGGAGAATCCGAACAGCGCAAACTATAAAAAGGCCCGGCGGGAATACCTCATCGGGTTCGACCGGAGCGTCCCGGCTCTGCGGCAGGCGAATCACTGCGTCGGGTGCGAGCTTTGCCGGCCCAAGTGCCCGCAATCGATCAATATTCCGTCCGAAATGCAGCGGATCGACCAGTTTGCCGAAAATTTGAGGCTTGAGCGCGGAAAGGCGGGGATCTGATGCTGAGAAAAATTCGTATTTTGCTGGCCGCGTTCACGCTCATCGTGATGACGCTCCTTTTTCTGGATTTCACCGGCACGATCCACCTTTGGCTCGGCTGGATGGCGAAGATCCAGTTCTTCCCGGCCCTCTTGGCCGCGAATGCCGGGATCGTCGTGGGACTGGTGTTTCTGACCATCATTTTCGGTCGAATTTACTGTTCGGTCATTTGCCCGCTCGGGATTTTGCAGGACGTGATCTCCTGGTTCGCGAGGGGGGGCCGGAAGAACTTCTTCCGCTTTCAGAAACCGCATACCGTGTTGAGGTTTGGTTTTCTGTTCCTTTTCGTCGTTTTGATCGCCGCCGGGCTGGGGCAAATTGCCGCCTGGATCGCGCCGTACTCGACGTTCGGCCGGATCGTCGGCACGCTCCTGAACCCGATTTACGCCTGGGGGAATAATTGCCTCGCATACCTCGCCGAGCGCGTGGACAGTTACGCGTTTTACCGGGTGGACGTTTGGATCAAAGGGTCGGTTTCGTTCCTCATTTCTCTGCTGGTGCTCATGATTCTGGGCTTCTGCGCGGGAAATCACGGCCGGCTCTGGTGTAACGCGGTTTGCCCGGTCGGCACGCTGCTGGGACTCGTGAGCCGCTTTGCGATTTTCAAACCGGTTTTCGATCTCGAAAAGTGCAACGGCTGCGGCCTGTGTGCGAGGAACTGCAAGGCCGAATGCATCGACCCGATGCTCCATCAAATCGACCTGAGCCGCTGTGTCGCGTGTTACGATTGCGTGGAATCCTGCCGTCAAAAAGCACTCACGATCGGTCTTTATGACGTGAAAAAGACGCAGGACCCGAAAGAAACCAAACAGGAGACCGGAAATGAGTAAAAAATCAGAACCCTCTTCCACCAATTCTGGAGCGGCTCCCAAAACACGCCGGGCCTTTTTGACTTTGGCGGCGCTTGGAACCGTGAATTCTGTCGCGAACTCCGTGATGGCGCAGGGGATCGAGAAAGAATCGGCGGCCGATGGCGGTGTGGCGGCGATCCAGCCGAAAATCGCATTGCAGCGTGTAACGCCCGTCACGCCTCCGGGGTCTGAGGGAATGAAGCATCTGAAACGGCACTGTACCACGTGCCAGCTTTGCATTTCGGTGTGCCCGAATGGGGTTTTGCGCCCATCCGAGCGCCCGGGGATGCTCATGATGCCAGAAATGGGCTTCGAGAGAGGCTACTGCCGGCCCGAGTGCGTCCGCTGCTCATCGGTTTGCCCGACCGGGGCGATCCGGCTTCTGGACGTTGCCCGAAAAGCCGCGACTCACGTGGGGATCGCACGCTGGCGGGCGAGTTTGTGTGTCGTGAATACCGATGGTGTACCCTGCGGAAACTGCGCGCGCCACTGCCCGGCCCAGGCGATCCAGATGGTTCCGAAGAAAGAAGACCCCAAAGTCAAGATCCCGGCAGTCGATGAGGAACGGTGCCTTGGCTGCGGGGCCTGCGAGAATCTGTGCCCCTCACGGCCCGTAAGCGCAATCTACGTTGAGGGCGTGGAACGGCACCGTGTCGGGTGATTTGTAAAAGGGAATAAGGAAAAAAGATGGAAAAACCGGCAGAAACTCCTACCGCTCAAGAATCCAACCCGCGTCCGTTTGTTCATCTGCACTGCCATAGCGAGTACAGTCTGCTGGATGGTGCAGGATCGCTGAAACGTCTCGTCGGAAAAGCAGTCGAATGTAAAATGAATGCCTTGGCACTCACCGACCACGGAAATATGTTCGGGATTCTGAAGTTCTATCAGCGGGCGATGGATGCCGGGATCAAGCCGATTCTGGGTTACGAGGCGTATCTGGCGCCGGACAGCCGATTCAATCGCACATACCCGGCCCGAGCCAATTCCGCGTACCATCTGACTGTTCTCGCGCAGACACATACCGGGTTTAAAAACCTTCTGAAAATGGCAACCCAGGCCTACACGGAAGGGATGTACCGAAAACCCCGAATCGACCGCGACCTGCTGCATAAATACGGCGAGGGGTTGATCATTCTTTCCGGCTGCCTTGGCGGGGAAATCAACCAGCACCTCGTGAATGCTAACGAGCCGAACTGGAAAGCCGCCTACGAATCAGCCGAGTGGTTCCAAAAAGAATTCGGCGATCGCTTTTACCTCGAGATCCAAAACAATGGGATCGACCTTCAAATGCGTGCCGCCCGTTTTATGATCGAGATGGCCGAAAAGACAGGGATCCCGCTCGTCGCGACAAGTGATGTCCATTACGTCGAAAAAGCTGACGCACCGATCCAGGACATTTTGCTCTGTATCAATACGGGCAAAAAGCGCGCCGATGAAAACCGGATGAAGATGGACTCGAACCAGTTTTATTTCCGGACACAGGACGAAATGTACGCCGCATTTCCCGGACAGGAAGACGCCGTTGCCAGGTCACAGGAAATCGCTGACCGCTGTAACGTGGAGCTGGAACTGGGGAAACGTTTCTTCCCGGTCTTTACTCCGCCGGATGGCAAGGACGAAGTGGATTACCTGCGGGAAATCGTGCTGGAAGGCTTGCGTGACCGGTACGCCGATATGCCAAAGCGGTGGGTTGACGGGAAAATCGGCGGGGACTTTACACCGGAAGTTTACGAACGTCTCGAAACGGAATTGAGCGTCATCAAACGTCAAGGGTTCCCAAACTACTTCCTCGTCGTGTGGGATTTCGTCCGCGCAGCCCGAGAAAAAGGAATTTCCTGCACCGCTCGTGGTTCCGGCGTTGGCTCGCTCGTCTGTTTCGGTTTGGGACTGAGCCGGGTTTGCCCACTTGAATATGACCTTCTGTTCGAGCGATTCCTCGACGTGAACCGAAAAGAGGCTCCCGATATCGACATCGACTTCGAGCAGGCGCGGCGTGAGGAAGTGCTTCAGTATGTTCGCGACACGTACGGCGCGGACCACGTCGCCCAAATCGGGACCTTCGGCACAATGGCCGCCAAAGCTGCGATCAAAGACGTGGGGCGCGTCCTGGGGTTCCCCGTCGCCGCCGTTGAGGAAATTACTGCTAAAGTTCCCAAAACGCCCAAAATCACGATCGACAAAGCGATGCAAGCCAACCCGGAGTTTCAGGAGATTTACGACACCAACCCGGAAATGCGCGAAGTCATTGATCTGGCGAAAGGGTGCGAGGGGCTGGCCCGACAGCCGGGAACACACGCCTGCGGTGTGCTGATCACGCCGAAACCCGTCGTGGAGTTCGTTCCGATGCACACCATCAAGAACAAAACCGGGATGGTGACGCAGTGGGAAGGCGCAGAAGTCGAAGCCTCCGGCCTGCTTAAAATGGACTTCCTCGGGCTGAGAAACCTTTCGATCCTTTCCCGAACGATGAGTTTCATCAAACAGACGACCGGAAAAGACATCGACCCGTACCGGTTCCCCCACGATGACCAGCCGACGTACGATTTACTCTGCCGCGGAGAAACGAAGGGCGTGTTCCAGCTCGAAGGCGAAGGGATCCGAAACCTTCTTCAGCGGCTCAAGCCGGATAATTTCCGCGATATTATCGCCATCCTGGCCCTTTACCGCCCCGGGCCGCTGGGTGGGGGAATGGTCGATCAGTACATCGACGTGAAGCACGGCCGCGCGAAGGCCGAGTACATTCATCCGGTGCTGGAAGACGTTCTGACCGAAACCCACGGCGTGATGGTTTACCAGGAGCAGGTCATGCGCATCCTGAACCGTCTCGGAAAAATCGAACTGGCCGACGCATATAAATGCATTAAGGCCATTTCCAAGAAGAAACTCGAGAAGATCGCGCATTACCAGAGCCAGTTCATCGAGGGGTGCAAGGAAAACGAGCTGACGCAAAAAGACGCCGAGCATCTGTTCGACCTGATCATCCAGTTCGCCGGCTACGGTTTCAACAAAAGTCACTCGACGGCTTACGCGAAGATCGCCTACATCACGGCTTACCTGAAGTGCCACTTCCCGGTGGAGTTCATGGCCGCGCTTCTGACCGGCGACATCGACCAGCGAAACTTCAAAAAGAAAGACAAAACGGTCGAGCACATCGAGGACTGTGCGCGCATGGGCGTGGAAGTCGTTTTCCCGAGCGTGAACACTTCCGGGGCAGAATACCGTATCGAAAATGGAAAGATTCATTTCGCCATGACAGCCATCAGTGGCGTAAACGAGACATTCGCCGGGGCGATCCGCAAAGAGTGCGAAGCCAATGGCCCCTACAAAGACCTTTTCGACTTCTGCGAGCGTCTGGCGATGGCACGTATTCCGAGGGCGACCATGCTCTCACTGCTTGAGGCGGGCTGCTTCGACTGCTTCGAAGGAAACCGAGCCCAGTTGGAGGCTGTGCTCGATCGCGCGATCCAGGCGGCGGAAGGGACTGTCTCGGACAAACAATCCGGCCAGATGAACCTTTTCGATATGATGATGAACGAGCCTGAAGCAGAAACCCCTTCCAAAGAAGAAAACATCGACCTCCCCAACATTCCGGAGTGGCCCGAGAAGGAAAAACTCGCCCGCGAAAAAGCGGTTTTAGGTTTCTATCGGTCTGGTCACCCGCTCAAAGAGTTCCGTAAGGACCTGGCCTACCACTGCACGCACAACACGGCCAGCGCGAAACAGCTCCCGCATCGAACCCAGGTCGTACTTGGAGGAATCGTGAGTCAGCTGGATAAACGCGCGACCAAAACGAAAAACGAGCTTTACGCCCGCTTCGAGCTGGAGGACGAGGAAGGAACCATCCCGTGTGTTCTCTGGCCTTCAAGTTACGCAAAGTATGGCGCGTTCCTCTCGCCGGATGCGGTCGTTCTGTGTGTCGGCTCAATTGACAATAAAAAGCAGGAAGAAGAGGCCAAAGCCGCTCAGGCTGTTGCGAAAAAAGCCGCTCAAAAACCCGCGAAACCTGTCAAACCCGTGGTCGAGATCGAGGACGATGATGACGATGATGACGAGGAAGATTTCGGAGATGACGATTCCGGTTCCGGCGGCGATGACGATTCCTCGGAAAACACCAGCCGAGTCAGCTCGGTGAGCTTTCTGATCGATAAAGTAGTAACGATCGAAAGCCTTCGCAAGGATTACTCGGACGGACTGCGCCTGCGGATTTTCGAAGACGTTCACACGCCGCAGACACTTCAATCGATCAAGGAAATTTTGCGCTCTTCTCCCGGAAAAGAGAAACTTGAATTTGTACTTTGCACAAAAAAACAGAAAATCCTTCTGGAATGTGACTTTTCACTGCGTGTGACGGATGAAATTCTGAACAGGATGAAAAGTATCCTCGGTGAAGAGAATGTAGCGCAGCTGATCCGCAAAATTACTCCTGAGCCCCGGCATACCCGCTGGCAGAATTAAGTGAACCATTCCTGGCAAGGTTGGAGCCCATTTCATGCACAAAATCCTTTCAGCTTTTTTCGTCCTTTTTTTCACGTTCCTCACGGCCGTTGCGCAGGACATTCACCCCAAGATCCTGGAGGACTGGAAACATCAGGAACTCGCCGCCATTCGGACGCTCGGGTCGCGCCAGTCCCTTGAGGCGTTGATCGAGACCGCCAGAAAGATGAACGTCCCACAGCTTGAGCCGGAAATCCAGATCGCTCAGGAAGCCCTCAAACGTGAGGTAGAGGATTTTATGCCGGGTCAGAGTATGTACTCGGAAAAACTGCATTTTATTTCCGTGCTTCCTCCGATGGCAAATCCGGAAAAGATCAAGCCGTACATATCGGCCGACCCAAGCGGAAAGTATGATTTCCGCGTTTTTTATCCATGGCCGAACGGCGAGCTTTACACGGAAACGTGGTGTCGAACCGGGCAGACCGTCGTGTACCGCGTGCATGGGATGAACCCTGACGTAAAGTACACGCTTCGGATCGTTTTCACTTCTGATTTTGAGCGGGTCCAGCCGGTTTTTCTCAACGGCGAAAAAATCGAGGACGTGAAAATTCCGGGCTGCGTCCCGATCGAGCGTTTGTATGATCTGCCGCAGGGAAAGACGGAAGCGGTGCTGGAGATACACTACACGAAAGGCCCGAACGTGACGGTCGCCGAGGCCGCGCTCCTGAGTGAAACGCCTCCGACGCCGGAGAAAAAAGCGGAGGTCGAGGGGCGTTTGCCGAAAAAATGGGCGGCCCCGTTCAAGAAAGAGTGGATCCGGCTCCGAACCGCCATGAGGAAAGCCCTTTTCGCAAGTCCCGAGATCGATTTCGATGAAATTCTGTTTGTGAAGCGGCACTGGCCGCAGGGAAATCACCAGTGCGCCCATCGGGTCGGTGAAAACCAGACCGCCGGCGCGGACCTGATGATCCTGAAAGGCCTGGATCCCGCCGGGGCCGTGCGCGGCCTGCTTCCGCCGGAGCTTGCGGCCAAATGCGGCGTCGGGCGGCCTGATCTTTCGTGCGACGCGAAAAAAATCATCTTTCCGCTCGCCTGGCCACGCGAAAAGCCCACTCCTTACCCTTGGGGGGCGGGTCACGCGCATTACGACCCGAAGAATCCGACCGACATGACGTACTACCACGGCGGCGCGGTGATCCCGTACGACATTTTCGAGATCAACGTGGACGGGACCGGGCTGAAAAACCTCACGAACACGCCTGACATTGAGGACACGGAGCCGTGTTTCCTGCCGGACGGCCGAATCGTTTTCACCTCCACTCGCGGCGGGCGGGTCGTGCAGTGCGGCGACTGGTCCCCGGTTTTCGGTCTGCACGTGATGAACGCGGACGGCTCGGACGTTCACGCCATTTCCCAGCCGCAGGACACGGAGTTCTACCCGTCGATGCTCGAGGACGGGCGGTTCCTCTTCACGCGCTGGGATTACGTCATGAAGCCGTACAATATGCTCCAGGAAGTCTGGGCGATGAACCCCGACGGGACACGCTCGGTGAAAATCTACGGCGACTGGTATAAATTCTCCCGTGGACCGCTGGCGTTTCAGGAGGTCCGTCAGATCCCCGGCACGCGGAAGCTCGTCGGCACGGGCGCGGCACACCATAATTCCGGCGTTGGACCGATCCTCGTCGCGAATATGAGCCTGAACCGCCTCGGTCCGGAGGGGATGAAAAACCTCACGCCCGAAATTCATTACGCCGAAGTCTGGGACGCGCAGACGGATGAACGCCTCGACAAAACGTTCAACGATTTGAATCAGAAACCGCGGGCGGCGGGCTGGTACACGTCGCCGTGGCCGCTTTCGGAACGCCTTTTTCTGTGCGTTTTCTCGCCGGCCGTCGATAATTTGGCGGACTCTTACGGGATCTACCTCCTGACTGACTACGGATTGAAAGAGCTGATCTTCCGTTTCGACGAGACTTCCTGCTACGCGCCGATCCCGCTGAAACCCCGGCCCGCCGCGCCGGTGGTCGCCGACATGGAGCGCTTTCCGGAAGGGACGCCCGGCACGCTCGTCCTGCAGGACGTTTACCGCGGCCTGGACGGAATTGAACGCGGAACGGTCAAATGGCTGCGCGTCTGCGAGACGTACCCGAAATGCCGCCACACGAACCCCCACCGCGTCGATATGGGCGTGAGCTGTGGCTGGGACGCCCGCGGCGTTTTGGGCTACGTCCCCGTGGAAGCGGACGGTTTTGCGTCGTTTGAAGTCCCGTCGGACCGAATGATTTTCCTCGAAGCGCTCGACGAAAACTTTCTGGAAGTCCAGCGTATGCGTAACTACGTGACGCTCCGTCCCGGTGAGGTGCAAGGCTGCGTCGGCTGCCACGAAAGCCCACTGGACGTTTCGCCGGTGAGCCGAACAGCAGGCGGTCCCCACGTCACGGCAAAGGTCCAGCCCCCGGCTTACGGAGCGGGACCGATGCAGTTTGAGCGCGTCATTCAGCCGATCCTCGACGCGAAGTGCGTCACGTGCCACGATGGAGCCGAGGGAAAAACCGGCCCGGATCTGAAGAGCCGTAAGCACGTGGAAGCGCCGCATCGTGATCCGGACGAAGGACCGCAGCATACGGTTTCGGAAGCGTTTTTGAACCTCCTGCCGCACGTGAGTTACTACGTGCTTGAGGGGCACCGCGGTCTGAAAACGTTCCAGCCCCCTCGCAGTTTCGGCTCATACGTCAGCCCGCTGATGAAACGCCTGAAAGAAACGCCCTGCGGCAAAGATCTGACGCAGGACGAGTGGCGCGCGTTTTCCGACTGGATCGACTGCAATGCGCCGTACTACGGGAGTTACGACGAAGATTTTCTCCACCACGGGGCAGAATAGTCCGTTTTCAGAATCGGTTGAACACGATTCTTTCTTCCAGCGGCTTTTTGACCGGCAAGGGTCCTTCTTCGGCCGGGACACCGAGCGGGAGGAGGATCAGTACGCTTTGGCCTTCCGGGACGTTCAGCATTTTGTCAAGCGTTTCGCCTACGCAGTTGGCCATCAGGCCGCCTTGGACCCAAACAGATGCGTAACCCAGAGCTGTGGCAGCGAGAAGCATATTCTGTACAGCCGCGGCAGCGTCCTCAATGTGGAACGAGTGCCCCATGAAAACCGGGTCCGGCTTGGCAACCACGGCGATGGCCGCTTTCGCGGTCTTCATACAGGCCGGGCGTTCAAGCATCTCGCCGCATTTTTTGAGGATCTCCGGGTCGTCTATCAGGACGAAACTGCACGTTTGGGCGTTCTTTCCGGTCGGGGCGAGACGGCCGGCCTCGGCGATTTTCAGAAGGTCCGCACGTGGAACCGGCGCATCGGTATATGGGCCACGGTAGCAGTGGCGGGCGTTGAGAGTTTCAAAAAGTTCCATTTTTTTATCCTTGATTTCAAAGTGAATTTCCGAAACGTGTCAAGATACACGACTTGATTCTATTGTACGCTTTATTCCAGAAATTTCAATAGCTTCCTGCCAGTTTTTTTCAGGTTTTTCCCTGCTCCCCCTTGGCAGATTGGGTAAAAAATCATAAAATAGCAGTATTGGGAGAAAGCGGGAAGTACATTTTCCTTTTTCATTTCTGAAGAATCCGCTCTCTTCCTTTTCCTGTTTAGAGACTTTTTCAAGATAATATTATGACTCGTCAATACATTAATACCCTCAAAGAACAAGAAATCGTCAATGAAGTTTTCCGCGCTTCCAATAAACAGCTGCGTCCAAACCGAAACGGTGTGCCGTACCTCCAGATCGACCTTTCGGACAAAACGGGAACCTTGACCGCCCGACTCTGGAACGCCAATGAAAACGTTTACCAGCTCTTTGAAAATGGCGACTACCTTCACGTTGAAGGGAAAGCCCAGATCTTTCAGGGGGCGATGCAAATCATCGTCAAGCGTTTTTACAAAGTGCCAGCGGAGGAGATCGATCCAGAAGAATTCGTCCAGACGAGCTGTCTGTGTATCGAAAAACTCCTCACGACGATGAACGAGCTGCTTGAAACCATTGAACGCCCGGAACTCAAAGCCCTCGCCCGCTGTTACACGGAAGACGCGAAATTTATGGAACGTTTTCAGGTTTTACCTGCCGGGATCAAGCATCACCACGCCTACCGCGGCGGGCTGCTGGAGCACGTCGTCACCATGATGGGGCTGGCGAAGCAGATCGGCGATTCCTACGATTACCTCGATACGGAACTCCTTCTTTTAGGAACATTTCTGCACGACACGGGCAAGACGGTCGAGCTGGAATGTGAGCCGGAATTCGCATACACCGACGAAGGGCAGCTTCTGGGACATATCAATCTGGGCATTTCCATGCTGGAAGAGAAAATTCATCAATACGAATCCACTACCGGTGAAATCTTCCCTGCCCGGACTGCGTTAGAATTAAAGCACCTGATTGCCAGTCATCACGGTGAGTATGAATTCGGGAGCCCCAAACTTCCCATGACCGTCGAAGCGATGGCGCTCCACTGCATCGACCTGCTTGACTCGAAACTGGCGGCGTTTCACCAGCTACTTGAGGAAGATCTGAACAGTTCCAGCACGTGGACAACGTTCAACCCCACGCTTCAAAGAAAGCTTTTCAAGAAAAACCCGTGAAAACCATCAAAAAAACTCCGGTTCCATAAGTGGATCGGAGTTTCTTTAAACCAATATTTCCTTCGCTCAAAGCGCACGCTGGATTTGATTTTCCAGCCGGCAAAGAAGCTCGTTCACACTCTGAACCGATTCTACCGTCTGAAGACGGAAATCCATCGTTCGCCATGATTCCACTTTTTTCTGCGCGGAAATGACCGTGCTGTGACTGCTGCACCCAAACGACTGGCTGATTTCCATAAGGGACTTGCGCGTGAATTTCCGGGCGAGCCACATCGCGAGCATACGCGGGTGCGAAACATTTCGCGTCCGTTTGCCCGAGGAAAGAAGTTTCACGTCGATTCCAAACTGAACCGCTACGTAACGCTTGATTTCGTCGAGCGAAACCGTTCTTCCCGGCTGGTTTACCAGACCATCCACGATTCGTTGAACAATACTCGTCCGCTCCTGCGCCGAAACCGGCCCATGATCCGCAAATTCCGGCTGACTGAATTGCGCACGGACCATCATTTCCAACGTATTGAGTTTTCCAATAAGCTCGCGGGCATCCCCCGTACATAAAACGGCGATTTTGTGTTGCTGCTCTGAGGTAAGCGCAAGATTACGCAAGTGGCTCCCCCTCGAGAGGATCCCAAGCCGAACGTCAAAACTCGGCTCGTTCAAATGGCACTCACAACCACCGCGCAGGAAAGAACCGATTTCCGGCCCGAGCCCTTCCAGTTCCTTCAATTCACGATCCGAGGCGAGAACAATCTGTTTCCCGTGCCGCATTCTGTAGTTGAATATATTATGCAGCTCGGAAATCGTCCCCTTTTTGTCCAGCATAAACTGTAAATTATCGAGGATCAGTACGTCGCACCGACGATAAGTCTCCTGAAATTCCGATTTACGGCGTGGATCACGCAAACTGGCCACGAAATCATTCATGAATTCTTCACACGTTTTATAAACGACCGTAAATCCACAGGTCAGAGCCTTGCGATATATCGCGTCCAAAAGATGCGTTTTCCCCACTCCGGTCGGGCCAGTGAAAAGAATCGGCGACACCAGGCCCAAATTCTGGATCAGGCTCATCGCGGTCGTGTACGCCACCCGATTGGAACTCCCACAAACGAATGACTCGAATGTCCCTGAAGAATACCCAATAACCCGCCCTTTGGGCTCCTGCGGCGGCACAAAGGCACGTGAGGCTAAAGAACGCGGTTTCGCGGTCGATTCTTCCACTGGGCCATTGGTTTCTTCCGCCTCGGAAAGTTTCATCACATTGGCCATAAGGGCCTGGAGTTTGTTCCCAGCCAAGCCGCTTTTCTTTTCAGATTTCGGCTCAACTTTTTGCTCAGCGCAGAGTTTCTCTTCCGGTTTGGCCTTTGATTTCGCTTTTGTTTTGGCTTTGGTCTTAATATTTTCGGGCACTGGCAGAACCGCTTCAACCACAGGTTCCGGCACGGAAAACCCGGGCTCCAGGAGTGATTTCCGGATTTTTCCCTCGGCGGCCATCTGGTCCATTAAATTCACGAAATCGGCCATCGTATCCCTGTTTTCCACGGGAGCCGGCGGCTGATCCGGTTTGACCGATGGTTCCACCCCGGAACACCAATCCTCACCACGTAAAAATTCCGACATTCCAGGAATACACGCCTGCTCCGCGGCCAAAATCGCCTCACGAGATTTTTTCCGGCGCTCAGACAGAAGCTCCGAACGTGACGAACGTGACTTTACGGGTTCCGGACTGGTTTCCGTCTCAGCCCTGGTTACGGTTTTGCTCGCGCGGATCTGCGTCACCGTCCCGGATTTGGTCTGTGGAAGAGTCTGAACAGTCTGAAGAACCGGGTTCGCCTGCGTCAGTTCAACGCTATTCATGGCGTCCACTTCTTCTCGTGTACAATACTGAACCGATCCGGAAAAAGTCGGAAAGAGTGCCCGAACCGCCTCGCCAAAAAGCCCCTGGAAATTTCGGCGGTACCAATCCAGAACAAACGGCGCTTCGGCAGAAATATATAGAGTGTCCGCAGTATCTCCGCACAAAAGCTGGAATTGCCCCTCAAACCACATTGCAAATGACTCATCGTCCACTTTTGCTCTGATGAATTGCAAAAAGGCTTTCTGGAGGTTAATTATACTACGTATCACCAAAACACCCAATCCTTGGAGGTTTTCATTTTGTCTATTTTAAACGGCTTTTTTCTTTTATTTTTCCAACCCAGCCAACCCATTTTAACACGTAAATTACCGAATGAAACGGGCCTTCCAGGAAGTAATTTCTTTAATTATAATATACATTTGGAATTAGTCAAATCCCCCCTGAGAAAAGTTTTAAAAATTTTTTCAGAAACATTTGACCAACGAATGCATTAACGTGTAAAATCCCGTTTCTTTTCCCCTTTGCCTTTTTTGGAAAAAACGGAAAAAACTCCGTCAAGCCGTCTAAATATAACCGAACTCAGCGTGTCCTCGGGTTCATTTGACGCCACTTCCACGGCGGAATGGAATCTGGATTTGCCCAAAGCCCACGTTTGGCGTCCCTCGCTTTTTTCTGTGCCTGGCTGAGTTTTTGTTCCTGATTGTACCGGGAAAAATGCCAGGCCAAACCCGCCTCAAGCATTTTTTCCTCGACATCGACCGGAGGCAGGCCTTTTTCATCCTGGAGAAGCCAGATTCGCCCGACATAACGGCCATATTGGTCGATTTTGTCAACTTTCACCATAATTCTCTTACCGGCGATGAGAGACTTGAGATATTTGAACGAGTCCATGCCAAATTCCTGATGGAGTTCCGGCGCGTCAATTCCCTGAAATCTCACACGCCGCTGTGGGCCCTCATCCGGCTGAAACTCAATCGTATCACCATCAGCCACACGGAGAACTTTTCCAGTAACTGATTCCATTTCGGCAGACAGTGAAGAGACAAAACTCAAAACACAAACGAGAAACAAAAGAAAGCAGCGCTTCATAATCAATTCCTCTCCCTGGGGCTGATCCTTTCCAATCCACAAAAAAAATCGAATGTCCGAAAAACAAACATTCGATTTCGATGAAATGTGGACGGTGGGATTCGAACCCACGACAACCAGAACCACAATCTGGTGCTCTAGCCAACTGAACTACGTCCACCATCTATAAAAACCGGGTTTCCCCCATCAAGTAAACAGAATTTTATCAGGAATTGATTTTTTGTCAATGGGGGTGGTGGGAATTTTAACGGATTTTACGTCTTTCCTCCACAAAACGCTGAAATTCACCGGAACGCACATCTTTTTCCAGTTCCTCGACCGTAGCGTAAATCCGGTCGCTCAAAAACCTGACGGCCCAATTCAGCCTCAGCGGCGAAACCGTCACGACGACTGCTCCGTTCTGGTTCCCTTCCCACATTTCGATCGCCGTCCCCATGGAAGCTTCCGGAACAAAGGCCAGGATCACATCCATTTCACGGCATAAATAGTTATGGCCGAGAAAAACTTTTTTCCCAGCTTCATCCGTATAATGAATGGAATCGGAATGACCTTCAAAAGGGTCGAAAACATCCACGCCCGAAATATTCTCTTCAAGCAGATTCCTGAAATACGAGCGGTAATCCTGCGAATGCAATTTCATCTCGCAATAAGAACCCTGCATGATGCCTGCCAAAAAAACGCGCATAATGTACCTTCATTACCCGATTGAATAAACCCTCAATTTTCCGGTTGGGTCAATCTCTTGTAATAATCCGTCAGCCGGGAGAAAAGGTCCAAAAAACTCTGCCACTCACGAGGATTCAGCGAAACACGATTTGTAGTTTTACTCGTTCGGGCTTTTTCGAGAATCATTTTCATTCTGAGCTGCACGTAGGCTAAAAGATCCGCCAGACGTGCCGTTTGCGCAGCGCTCAGACTGGAAGGGAGTTCGGGAGGCGCAATGCTGTGCAGACGCTTCAGCGCGTCCTGAATATCGTAGGAGTAATTTTCCATCTCATTGATGAGATTGATCGGCAGAAATTCAGGTGAATCTTCGGCGACAAGCAAACGAAGTGCCGCATCCTCGATCTGCAGGTCATCCAGTACGGCCAGACGCCTGACAATTTCTTTCCTTTTGCCAACAATGATGAGTGACTGCCCAACCGCGATCAAATCCCCCGCGTGGATCAAAGCAATATGGATCGGCTGCCCGTTCAGAAGCGTTCCATTCGTGCTTTCAATATCGGTCAGAATAATTTCTCCGCCGTCTTCCTGAATTTTACAGTGGTATCGGCTTACCTTTTCATCGTGGAGTCGAATCGTATTCTGCGCTTCACGCCCCAAACTCACCGGAAGAGGAAGATCGTTAAACTCTTTTCCTTTATCTGTCCCGTCAATAATGCGAAGTGAAATGGTCGGATTGTCACTCATATTTATTCCCTGAAAGATTACACGTATAATTCTTTATTCTCTATAATATATACATCGAACGTTTTTTGTCAACCATTTTTTTGCCTGTTTTCCCGATTTTTGGCAAAAAAAGGGAAGAATGTTGCCTCAAACCTCGTGAGCGACCCAAATACTGGGAGCAACGTACGTCCCAAGATTTTTTTCAACACAAACTTCCAGCGGAACCGCACCCCCGGGAATCACGTAAGGGCCCGAGTCAGGAAAAATCAGTCCTGTCCAGTCACGCCACTGGTCGAGCGACGCCTCGATCCGGATCGAATTTCGCGCCGTCCCGATGATTTTCGCCCCCAGTCGTTTCTGGACCCGAAGCCACGCGTCAAAAGGAAGCCCGTCCGCACGCGTCCATTCTGCGTAACGTTCGATCGGGGTTAGCGGGTATTTTTCTTTCTGCGTTGGCCGTAAAGGAGCAATATAGCGCCGAAAACCATGTGCCTTTGCGATTTCCTTCATCGAAAAAACGAGCCGTTCTGCCAGTCCTCGCCCACGAAAATCGGGATGAACCACCGCATTGGCTGCGCTCAAAGTAACTGGCTTGCGACCGTTTCGATAATCGTCAAGTGACTGCTGCAGGACCCAGTGCCAGCCGCGCGTCAGCAACTCGGAGTAATCCCCATTCCACGCCAACGGCACAGTCATTCCCGCGGCCATAATACGCCCGGAATCCGGGTCGGGAATTGCGAAATGAAAGTCAGGAAACGCCTTCAGGATTTCGGGCCAAAGGGGCCATGAAACCGGGTCCTCAACAAGGAAACGAGTCCAGCCGGCTTGAAAAAGCTTAAGAATTTGAGGACCAAGTGACGGATTTTGAGCAGTGGTTTGCATAAATAAAAGGAAGTTTCCAAAATTTTCAAACTTTTTTAAAGGAAGTTCCCCAAACCTCCAGTCCATTTCCCAAGTGTGAGCGCAGTTTGGTTCAAGCCTCAATTTAAACACGGATTTTCACGGATTAAAAGGATTTTCACAGATTATTTAAAAAGAGTTTCGAGTGCATTTTTGTGATTCTCAATCCAATAAAACGAAATCCTTTTAATCCCTTAAATCCGTGAAAATCCGTGTTTAAATAAAAGGTGGAAGTAAAATGGGCTTCATGTTCAGGCGGTGAGGTTTTTAAACCTCCTTTAATTCTTTTCAAGGGTCGGCAGACCCCGAGGAAATTCAGTGGTTCAAGTGTTTAATTATACCCGATTTTTCCAAAAAATCAACCCACCGCCTCCGGGGGGGCTTTTTATTTTTCCTTCTTCGATTATAATGAAGTCTTTAAGGAACCATACATGCAAGACATTTACTACAGAACTAAAAAACTGGGCAATTTGACCGTCCGGGGAGCATCGCGGGCGAGCATCCAGACGTTCTGGAACGTTCCTGAGTATGAATTGGGGCTGGACGTTGGCGCACATCCGAGTGATTTCACGACTAAAATCCACCGGCTTTTCATTTCTCACACGCATCGTGACCACATTACGGGCTTGTACCAGTACATCGCAAGGCGCAGGAAAACGAATTTGGCTCCACCGGAGATTTACGTTCCGGAGTACTCGCTTGAGGCGGTGAGCAGATTCCTCGGAGCGTTTCAGGAACTGGACGAAGCATGTTACCCATATAAGGTACACGGAATCAACGCGGGCGACCAGATCGAGTGGCAGACGGACGATGGCCGAACGTTTTGCGTGGAGGCGCTGGAAACTTTTCACCGAATTCCATCGCTTGGCTACGCGGTTTACGAAAACTCGGTCCCACGTCTGGCCTACACGGGCGACACGTTGCCGGAGGCGCTCGACCAAAACCCGGTTTTTTACGAGGCGGAGATCCTCATCATGGAAATGACTGCCAGCGGGACGGGGTACACGCCCGACCTCATCCACCAGTACGAGCATACGCACCTGCAGGACGTTCTGGACCGTCGAAACCGATTCCAAAACCGCTGGATCGTGGCCGCGCATTTCACGTGCAAGCAGTCCTTTCCTGAGCTGTGCCGGAACGTTGCGGCTCATTTCCCCGACCGGCTCGGGGGCAGATTAATCGTTTGGTGAATTTTATGTCAGACTCTTCCATTTTAATTGAAGCAGATTCCCTGTGCAAGTATTACGGCCCGTTCACGGCAATCGAAAACGTTTCGTTCCAGATCCGCCGCGGCGAAGTCGTGGCCTTTCTTGGCCCCAATGGAGCCGGTAAAAGCACCACGATGAAAATTCTGACGGGCTTCCTTGCTCCGAGTTCCGGTACTGCCCGAATCGCCGGGTTCAACATGAGTTCCGAGCGCATCGCCGGAGCGCGTCATCTCGGCTACTTGCCGGAAAACGGACCTCTTTACCCCGACATGACCCCTAAAGGTCTGCTCGAATTTTTCGCCAACGCGCTCGGAATGACCCGAAAAAGCAGGCTGCAGCGGATGGAATGGGTCATCGAAATGTGTAATTTAAGTTCCGTTCTCGGGAAACCCATTGGAAAACTTTCCCGTGGTTTTCGTCAGCGGGTCGGAATGGCCCGGGTACTGCTCCATGACCCGGACGTCCTCATCCTTGATGAACCCACGTCGGGCTTGGACCCCATTCAAATCCAGGAGGTTCGCAAGACGATCCGTGCGCTTGGCGAGACGAAAACGATCCTGCTTTCGACGCACATTTTACAAGAGGTGGAGGCCATGACCAACCGGATCCTGTTCATTGCGGAGGGCCGGTTGAAATTCGACGGAAGTGTTTCGGATTTCACCCAAAACCAGTCACTCGAAGCACATTTTTGCGAGCTTGGAGTTTAAAATATCTGGAAAATTCGCTTGTGACGCGGGTTTCCTCGACCCATAAAAGAGCCGCCCCCCCTCGCCTTTTCCGCCAAATGATGTATATTTAAAAATATTGTACCAGACAAACGATTTTAACGAGAGAGGTTTCAAATGGAAGTCGTGAAGTATCCACACCCAGTTTTGAAGATGGTTTGTAAACCGCTGCGTAAAGTTGACGCGGAACTGAAGGCGATCATCACCGAGATGTTCCCGCTTATGTACGAAACCAAAGGTGTTGGACTCGCCGCCAATCAGGTGGGTCTTCCGTACCGGTTCTTCATCATGAACGAAACTGGCGATCCTGCCAACAAAGAGAAGGAATTCGTTTTCATCAATCCGGAAATTCAGCTCGGCGGAGGGCGGCCCGTGAAGGGTGAAGAAGGGTGTTTGAGTTTCCCGAAAATTTACGCCGACGTGGTCCGCGCCCCGAAAGTCACGATCACGGGTTTCAATCTGGATGGTCAGCCCGTAAAAATGGTCTTCAAAGGTTTCCCCGCCCGCATCATTCAGCACGAATTTGACCACTTGAACGGGATTTCCTTCGTGAATCGTCTGGACGAGGAAGAGTCCGATTACGTCGAGGACGATCTGGCGGCCCTGGAGCGCAAGTACACCGACGCGAAAATGGACGAAGCCGCCATTCAGAAGGAAATCGACGAACTGCTCGCGCTTCGTACCTGAAGCCCTTTTAAAAAATCCAGGATAAAAAACCGATGCAGGA
>JAFTCU010000081.1 GCA_017454585.1 Thermoguttaceae bacterium
GAAGGAAAATGGGACCATCTGCCTGAGTCCGCTTTCATGTACGTCGGCGGCATTGAACAGGCTGCCGAACAGGCGGAAAAGATGGAAGCCGCGGCGAAGAAGTAATGAATCACCAATGAATAATGAATAACGAATAACGAATAATGAGGAGAAAGAAGTTTCCTTTTTCGGCCGTTCGAACGTTTGAGATGAAGTTTTTCTTTTCATTATTCGTTATTCATTATTCGTTATTCGTTAGTTAAGAGGATAGAACTATGGAAATCAAATGCGTCGTAGTTACGCCTGAAAAAGTGGTGCTCGAGAAGGACGCTGAGTTCGTCGCGCTTCCGCTTTATGACGGCGAATATGGGATTGCGTTTAATCATACTCCGGTGATCGGTCGTTTGGGAGCTGGTGAACTTCGTATCCGAAAGGACGGAAACGTGGATTCGTATTACGTCGCTGGCGGTTTCGTCGAGGTGCTGAACAATAACGTGACGCTGATGACGAGCCGCGCGGTCCCGGTCGCCCAGATCACGAAAGAGGTCGCGGAGAAAGCACTCGCCGAGGCTTCGGAGAAACCATCCTCCACGCCGGAAGAGACGGAATTGCGAGACCAGGCTCTTATGGCCGCCCGGGCCATGATGCGGATCACGAACCGTTAATTTCGGGCTTTACATTTACTGTGCCATTTGCCATCGGACAGAAAAGGGGGACTTTTTTGTCGCTTGGCAAGTGGCTTTTTTTTGGTTTCTTCTCAAGAAAAAGACGTTAGAAGGGTTGATTTTGCCGCGGTTTGTGGTATAATGAAGGGAATTAGGATTCCAACCCATTTGACTGTTTTCGTTTTCTTATGCCAAATCCACGTTCCAGCTACTTTCAGCCAGACGCCCTGAAGAAGATCCACCAGCTTGAGCTGCGTGCCCGCTTCATCATGGAGGGCCTCATGTCCGGGCGGCACAAAAGCCCGTTTTTCGGGCAGTCTCTTGAGTTCCTTCAGCATCGCGAATATGTTCCCGGCGATGATTTGCGCCGAATCGACTGGAAAGTCTGGGGGAAGCAGGACCGTTTCTTTATTAAACAGTTTGAGGATGAAACCAACCTGAATGCTGTTTTGCTTGTGGACGGCTCGCGGAGTATGCGTTATGCCAGCGGATCACACAAAATGTCGAAATTCGACTACGCGGCAACTCTGGCCGTTTCGATCGGGTATCAGCTTCTTCAGCAGCAGGATGCAGTCGGGGCGATTTGCTTTGACTCGGAGATCCGTCAGATCGTGCCTCTGAGAACGAGCCGGAACCACCTGAACGCCGTGATCCAGGCACTTGAAGCGACGGAGCCACAAGAAAAAACCTCTTTGGGGGAAGTACTTACGCGTTCGGCGGAGCTTTATCCAAGGCGGGGGATGATTTGCCTGTTCAGTGACCTGTTCGTCCCGAGAGAGGAATTCTGGAAAGGGCTGAAACTCCTGCGATCGCGTGGGCACGACGTGCTGGTTTTTCAGATCCTCGATGATGAGGAGCTGGATTTCACGTTCCAGGGGCCGACACGGTTTCAGGGGCTGGAACTCCCTGAGAGTTTGCGGTGCAATCCGCGTGCGCTTCGGGCGGGGTATCTGGAGGCCATTAACGCTTTTCTGGAAGAGATCCGCCGCGGCTGCGCATCGAATCAGGTCGATTATGTGCTCGTGAGGACGAGCGAGCCGTTTGACAAGAGCCTTGCAAGGGCACTGCTGAAGAGGAAATAAAAGAAAGAGCCGATCAAGAGTTTGAGCCACAAAAAAGGCGACGCTTAAAAGGTTTACCCTCTTAAGCGCCGCCGGTCTGTTTCAGACGACGCTGGAAGCGTCGTCCCCGTAAATTAGTTTAATCACCACGGCTTCCAAACGCCCGGCTGAGCGATGGCATAGAGTTCACCGGCCGGAGTGGGTTCCGCAAGCGGTTTGACCGGGGCTTCGCTGTTCATGGTGAGCTGGTCGTGGTTTTCGTAGATCATGAGGGCCGGACCGTTATTCACGGCATCGTCCCAACGAATGACCTGACCGGAGTAGCTGGCCATACGACCCATGACGGCGGTGAAGGAACTGTACGCGCCGATGTAGGCTTCGTTGTAGCGTTCACCGGATTTAATCGCGGCGATCAGGTCGGTGTGTTCCTGCTGGTAGGGGCCGGCGCCGTGCGCACGACCGTGAACATTGGAAGTTCCTTCGGTTCCGACAGCAGCTTCAGAGACGTTGCTCCACGTGTTCGGCTGGTGACGGCACTGGGAGAACATTTTGCGGCCGTCCGCGTAGGTGAATTCGCAGAAGTGGTGGTCGTAAATTTCGCCGAAACTGCCGCTGTTTTTACGAACTTCACGGCCGCCCATGGCGTTGACTTCCACCGGGTGAGCGTAACCTTCGAACATGTTGGCGTTCGGGTCGGTCACGGTCATGACCCAGTTACCAATGTCGATGTTGTGAACGTGCTGTTCGCAAATGTTATCGCCGCAGAGCCAGTTGAAGTAGTACCAGTTACGCATCTGGTATTCCATTTCGGTCCAGTTTTCCTGACGCGGACGAACCCAGACGCCTCCGCCGTTCCAGTACACGCGGGTGTAGAGGATCTTGCCGTATTTGCCTTCGACGATGTCGTTGATTCCGGCGATGTAAGAGGCTTCATGGTGACGCTGAAGACCAACGCCGACCTTGAGGTTTTTGTCATCGGCGAGTTTAGCGGCTTCGAGAAGCATTTTGAAACCAGGCGCGTCAACGCAGCAGGGTTTTTCCATGAAGACGTTCTTGCCAGCTTCGACGGCGGCTTTGAAGTGGATCGGGCGGAATCCCGGCGGGGTGGCGATGATGACGTACTGCGCTTCGGCGATCGCCAGGACTTTGCGGTAGGCGTCGAAACCCCAGAAGCAGCGGTCTTCCGGAATATTCAGACGAGCTGCGGTTCCCTTGGCACGATCTTCGAAAGCGTCGCAGCAGGCGATAATTTCGGTATCAGGGTTGGAAAGGAAGTCGTTGGCGGCACCATTCGCACGGCCACCACAGCCGATCATGACGGCTTTGATCTTTTCACCGCCTTCGGCGTGGGCACTGCGAGCGACAAAGCTCGAAACAGCGGCGGCTCCAGCGACGAGGCCGGAGGTTTTCAGAAAATCACGACGGTTGGTCTGACTCATTAAATAGTCTCCTTGAAATAAGTGTAGGAAGTACGCATTCTGAAGAAGCGATTCTTCCGGTAGGAAATGGGAGGGTACAGCCAGTGGCTGTGGTACATTTTTTATATTATGTGCTTATGGGGGGGCTTTTGTCAAGAGGTGGGGGGAATTTTTTTCCTCTTTTTCCCAAAAAAAGTGAAAATTTCCCGTGAAAATGAGTCCTGGAGGAAAATCGAGGTGGTTTATTGGCCAGATTCCAGTATAAATCGTTCTTCCCACTCGACTTTTATCGGCTGCGGGAGCGCCTGAATGTAATCCGTTACCGCGGCAGTAAATGACCTCGGGACGACCCGGAATCCCGTGCATTTCTTGAGGACGGCGTACCCGTCCCCCCCACGAGCCAAAAAGTCCGTGACGGCGATTTTGTACGTACTTTTCGGGTCGATGGGCTTTCCTTGGAGCGTCAGTTCCCGTATTTCGTTCGTTTTATCATCCACCCGCAATAGAACTTCACGAGAGAATTGCGGGAACGCGGCCATTCCGGGCTTGATTTTCGCGATAAAATCGAAGAGTTCCAGGAACGTTTCACCGTCAAATTCCAGGACCCAGATCTCATTTTGGAAGGGGAACGCGGTTGAAATGTCGGCGAGCGTCACGTCTCCAGCGGGGAGACTGGCGCGCAAGGTCCCGCCGTTGATGATGGCGAAATCGCACTCGAGCCCCTCTTTTTTCGCGATCCAGACGAGACTGTCGGCCGTCAGGTCCCCCAGAGCGGTTTCTTTCCGCCTGCAAATTTTATCGTTTCCCGGGAGTTCCGCTTCGGTTTTCGCGATGACTTGCTGGAACCTTTCCCCCACTTCATCGAGATACGGTTTCAGGATCGCCACGGTTTCGGGGTCCTCCGGAATGTCCTGCGTTACCGGAAGACATCGCCACGAAAAGTCCTTGATTTCCCCTTTTTCCACAGTAAAACGGGCTTCCCCCAGATACTTGCTCCATTCGTTCGCGGAAACGATCGGGGTTTTGTTCACCCAAACCGGCTCGCTCATGAGCGTGTGCGAGTGACCATCCACGATCAGGTCGATCCCCGGAACGTCCCGGGCGAATGAGGCGGAATTGACCTTAACCCCCACGTCGAACAGAAGCCCCAAGTGTGTCACGGCAATCACAAGATCGGCGTGCTTTTCCTCCCGCAGGAAACACACCATCCGCCGCCCGGTTTCGATTTCGTCGAGGAACGTGTAACGACCTTCCAGATTCGGCAAAATGTTCACGTTTGCGATGGCGATGCCAAAGATCCCGACGCGGCAGTCGGGAAAATCCAGGACCCGAAACGGTGTGCCGAGCGGCTGACCGTCGGAGCCAAGAACGTTAGCCGCCCCGAACGGAAAACTGGCCAGAGGAATTTGATTTTGAAGTTTTTCCAGGGGTTGGTCGAACTCGTGATTTCCGAACGTGACGTAATCGTATTTCAGATGATTGTAAACCTCAATGTCGGGTCTGGCCTGGAAAAAATCGGACTCGGGCGTTCCGGTGTTCAGGTCCCCCGCGTCGAGCAGAAGGACGAACGAATTGGGCTGGGCGGCGGTTTCTTGCCGGATCCGCTTCACGAGCGTTGCGAAACGGGCCAGGCCGCCTAACTCACCGGAGGGGAGCAAATGGCCGTGATGGTCGTTCGAGTGCAGCACCACGAGGTGCGTTTCCGCCGCCAAAAAGGAAGAAAAAACCAGAACGAGCGGTAAAACGGCAAAAAAACGGATGAAAGAAAGGGAGAAAAGGGAACCAGGGAAACGAAACATAAAAGGAGGTCCTAAAATGTGGGTGGTGTTGGAGTTGGATTTTCGCTCATTATACCGGATTTTGAGTCTTTCGCAAGGTCAACCCCTCACATTTTTTGAAAAAACGTTTTTTCCTGAAACCCCCTTGACAAAAAGCGACCGAAATGGTAGAATCCAGATTAACTTCTTTTGAGAAAGCGGAGAAAATGGGAAAACCGGATTTCATTTCGATTTTGTGCCTGAGCCTTGCGCTGCTTGCGAATCCCCTGATCGGGATGCAGTACTGCACGGTCCATCACCATTTTCTCGAAAAACTCGATGAAATTCACGCTCACGCAGAGCATCCCGGCAGTTGGATCACGTGCGATCATGAATCGCATCATGACGCCCCGCCCTTAGAAACCACTGGGAAGAATTTTCCGTCTGAGATTTGCGGCTGCGTGGTCCACGAACATTCCGGCGCGTGTGAGTCGATGATTCCCGCCGAGTTCTTCTTTCCGGAGTCACTTTCGTTTTTCTCTCTTTGGGGTTCAGTTGCGATTCCCGTTTTCACGTTCAATTCATTTTCAGATGTGCCGGCGCTCAGGTTCCGGCCCGGTCAAAATTCCTTCCTGACGTTTTCTTCAGGGAAAGTACGCACGCATCTTTTAAAAAATGTGCTCGTGATTTGAGGACGAACCTTTTTGCGTTCGTATTTTTGAATCACTTTTAAACTTCATTTTAGGTCTATTTATGAAAAAAACGGATTTAATCATCAGTTGCATTCTGGTTTTAATGGTCATTGGTCTTTTGGTTGGTGTAAAATTAATGCCCCATAATGAGCACGATGGTCATGTACATACGGAAGAGTGTGATCACGATCACGGTAACGCAGACCATGACGGCCACGATCACGAGCATGGTCACGCAGACCATGACGGCCACGATCACGATCATGGACACGCACACGATGCCCACGACGACCACGGCCATGATCACGATGGCCATGACCACGACCATGACGGCCACGCGGGCGAGGAGATCGCTCTGAAACCCGGCGCACTGAAAAATATTGATCTGGATTCAGCCGACTCGGTTCTGGAACTGGCGGTCGGAAGTTTCACGCGGACGCACTCGATCCCGGCGATGGTGATGGAGTACCAGGGCCGAACGACCTCGAAGGTGGCGGCCCCACACGCGGGAATCGTGACGAAAATCTACCGCGAGCCTGGGGAATCCGTGGTGCCGGGAGAGCCGCTTTTTGATCTTACCCTCAGTCTTCCTGAAATGATGGAAGCGCAGACGAATTTTCTGAAGCTGCACGAGACGAAAGAGTTTCTTGAGGGAGAGATCGCGGAAATCGATAAAAACCTCAACGGTCTGGCCCCACAGCGTCGCCGCGAGTTGGATGTGCGTCTGAAGGAAACCGAAATCGAGATCCGCAACAGTCAGAATGCGCTTCGTGTGCTGGGTCTTCCGGACAAAATGATCTCTGAAATGGAAGATAAACACCAGATGGTCACTTACGTCGGGACGGTCCACGTTCCGTATGTGAGCCACCACGGGATCGTTTCGGAGCAGAATCCCGGCGAATCCGACTGCTCGGTGGTTTTTGAAACTCTTTACGTTCACGTCGGCGCCAAGGTCGAGGTGGGCGAGACGCTTTGCGATCTTTGCGACCTCTGCGAGTTGACGGTCCGGGGTGACGCCTACGCGGTGAACGAGGAAATACTCCTCGACGCGCTGAAAAATCCCGAAACACCGGTCCGTGTCGTGTTTGAGAGGACGGGAAAGGCTCCGCTTGAAAACCTCCGCCTGCGGATGGTCGAGAGCAAAGTCGATGAAACGAACCGGACGATTTCGTGTTTTGCCGACTTCAAAAACGTGAAGCTGGAAGAGACAAAACCGGCGAAAAGAGAGGTCTCGGCTGATGGAAAGCGTTACATCCACTGGCTCTACAAACCGGGCCAGCGTGGCGTGATGGAGATCGCTTACGAAACGGTCCCGGACGTTATTGTGGTGCCGGCGGGTGCCGTGGCGAAGGACGTGAATGAAACGTTCGTTTTTGAGCTTGAGGAAGAATTGGAAAACGGCGAGAAAGTCTGGCACCGGCATCCGGTCCACCTTCTTTTCCGCACGAGCGAGCAGGCGGTCCTGGCGAATGACGGCTCCGTGAAACCCGGGATCCGGATCGCGGCCCGCAGTGCATCGTTCCTTCAGGACGCCCTGAACGCCCAGAACGGCAGCGGCGCGAAAATCGACCCCCACGCCGGGCATAATCACTGAACTTTCGCCTTGACCTCAAAAACCACGGATAAAAAACTCATGTTCAATTTTATAGTAAAATGCTCGCTTAATAACCGATTGATCGTGCTC
>JAFTCU010000082.1 GCA_017454585.1 Thermoguttaceae bacterium
GTACGGACCGACGAAGTTGGGGACCAGGACGGTCTTGACCTTCCCGATGACGCCGTTGGCGACCTGCTCGCACGCCCACTTGCAGAGCGGCAGGGAACGCTACTGGGTGCCGACCTGAACGACTTTCTTGAGTTTACGGGCTGCGTTGACCAGCGCACGGCCTTCCTTGATCGTCAGCGCCATCGGCTTTTCCATGTAGATATGGACGCCCATGAGCATCGCCTGGATCCCGACCCAAACGCGCTGGTGCGTGGTGGTTTCGACGTGAACGCCGTCGAGTTTCTGCTCCTCGATCATCTTGCGGAAGTCGGTGTAGCGCGGAAGATCCGGGAATTTCTTCGCGGCATCGTCAAGGCGAGGCTCAAAAACGTCGCAGACGCCGCCGATCTCGATATTCCGGGCGGTTTTCAGGTAGCTGTTCAGGAAGCCGCGGCCGCGGCCGCCCTGACCGATGATGCCCACGCGAACGCGCTCACTGGGAGCTGCTTCGTCCGCAAGACCCAAGGTACTGGCAGAAACCAGAATCGGAACGATCGGCAGGGTTGACTTCAAAAGATCTCGTCTTGAAATCATCATTGTAATCCTTTCTGTAGGCAGGGAACTTTAGCAGGCTATTGCAATGAATCGCAACAGCTCAACGGTAAACAAAGAATATCGAACGTTACAATTCATATTATAATATAAGTCAATCTCGTTGTCAAGACTTGGGACTTTTAAATAGGAGGATGATTTTAAAAACGCGCCCCAATTTAAATGGCGCGTTCGTTCTGACGTTCAAAAGTCTTTCCAGCCTCAGTCTTTTCGAGCGGCCATGACGTAGTAAACCGTCGCGTCGGTGTCGGAGGAAACGTACAAGTACCCGTGTTCACCCGGAAGCATGTCGAACTCGAAGGTGAACTCCTGCGGGTTTTCCGTCAGATTCGTCTTCAGCAGATCGCGCCGTTCTCCAAAGGCTCCCTCTTTACGCTCTTTTTCCGGTTTGGCGAGTTGGTCCCGATTGGTGCGCACGTAAACCGTGACCCTGGCGGGCTGTTTGCCCGAGATGCCGGAAGCGAGCATGCGGCCGGTAACGATGTATTTCTCGTTCTTCCACCCGCCGTCGAGCTTCATGTACTGGTAAAGGGCCGAAGGGTGAAGATTCACGGCCGTTCTGCCGGCCACGTCCGTCTGTGACCCGCCCGGGGTGATGCTCCAATCTTTCGGGAAATGCTTTTCCTCGTTGATGATGCTGAAGTCGCCGTTATTCAGGACGGACGTGCCGATCATCGCGCGGCGGAACTGCGGCTGGTCGTGCGGCTTCACACCGTCCAGGCCGTACATCTCGTGCGAGGCGGGAGCCTGGAGGTTCGTCACATTTCTCCAGAAATGGAACTGCCACACCTGGCCCGGCTCGATTTTCGGGACGCCGAGCGACTGGGCGGGGATCTTCGCTTCAAGAACGTAGCGTTTTTTATGGACCTTAACCTTGGCCTGGATCTTCGTTTTGAAGACTTTGTTCGTGCCTTTCGCGTCGTAAACCGCGCCGTTCGTGTTGATCATCCAGTGGCGATACTCCTGACCCGGGGCCGCGATGAAGATCTCCAGACTGTCGTCAGTGTTCGTCTTCGGATTGTCCGGGCCCTTAATTTTGGCAGTGAGCGGCGTTTTGGCGTTTTCGGTCAGCGCCTCGATCCCGATGTACCAGTTTTCGGCGTCGTAAAGGACGCTCACGCGGGTCTGCTCCGTTGGGTCGCCACCGCCCGACTGACGGAACGAATCGACGGGAAGCGCCTTTTTCCAGGCGTCCTCATCGAGCGAGCCGTCGATCGTGATTTTGCCCACGCACGGCCGCACCGGCATTTTACGGTCGGATTTCGCCATCGCCTCGA
>JAFTCU010000083.1 GCA_017454585.1 Thermoguttaceae bacterium
ACTGGTCGGCCATTTTTCGGGCGTTTTCGATGCTCCGGTTGACGATCGTGATGGTACGCGCGCCTTCCTCACGCAGGTAGAGGAGCGTTTCCTCGGCCATTTTGCCGGCCCCGATGACCAGTGTGTGTTTGCTCGCGAAATGCTCGAAAATCTGGCGGGCGAAACACGAAACCGCGACGCTGGGGACGCTCGTCCTGTACTGGTGGATCGCTGTTTCGGCGGCGACTTTTCGGGCGACGTTTCCCGCTCGCTGAAACGCCAGATGAAGCAGCGGCCCAACGGACCCGCACTCGACCGCGAGCTGGTAGGCGTTTTGGACCTGGCCGGCGATCTGAGCCTCGCCGACGATCATCGAGTCCAGTGACGCGGCGACCATGAACAAATGCCGGACCGCTTCGGCTCCGACGCGGTGGAAGCAGGCCGCCTCGACTTCAGAAGGGGAAAGGCCCTTGAAGTCGGCCCAAAATTTAGTGAGTTCGGAAATCCCGGCTTCTGCGTCGGTCGGAAAAGATGATTCGGCCCTCAGCTCACGCGCGGCGTAAATCTCCACACGGTTGCACGTGGAAAGGATCACGACCTCCAGTTCGGGCCAGCGGTCGCGGAGCAGAGCCAGCGCGTCGCGGACCTGACTCTCGGAAAACGAGAGTTTTTCCCGGACCGAAACGGTACATTCCCGGTAGCGGCAGCCAATCGCCATCCAAATCATGGGCGCACCTCGATTTCCGTCGTTGGGACCGATGACTCGGCGGGCGTTTCAGGCGACGGCTCCATCACAAGCCGGTGCTGGGAGAAAATGACCAGTCCGAAAAGCGTGCAAAGCGCGATAAAATTCAGGATCGTCCGTCGGGCGATCTGGGGCCCGGCATTGGCGCGTTTCCAGAAGAAACCCAGAAGGAGCGAAAAAACGAACCAGGCCAAAAGCAGAGTGGTCCCGAGGATCATCCAGTTCGCGAGCAGGTTCACAGTCTCTCCCTTCAGAGCGTCCAGCACGACTCCCGAAAGGACGCCGAGCGCGAGCGTTGTGGCGGCCAGTTTCATCGAGTGCCGGTTGGCGACGTGCAGCCACTCCAGCGATGGAAGCGAAAATCGACTCCGACGCACGGACGCGGAGCCGGGGTGCTTGAGGTTCCAGGCCTGACGCAAATACATGATCCCGGAAAGGAAACCGAAGAAAATTGAAACGGCCGCCAGGAGCATGCTCACGCCGTGGACCATCCCCCACGCACGGGAAGCGGGAGCGGTCGCGAAGGGGGTAGAGGAGGCGCAAAACTGCGCGATCCCGAGCAGGATCAGGATCATCGGGAGGAGGAACATTCCGAAGGTTTTCTCCCGGTGCGTCGAAATCAGACCGAGCGAGATCGCCGTCAGCACGGCAACGAGCACGAAAAGCGCGTCCTTCGGTGTGGAAAGGGGACTCTGTGCCGACTCAAAAAGCCGATGGGCGAGAAAAACCACCATTGCAGCCAGAGCTGCGCCGAGGAAGCAAAGTTCAGCGAAAACTTTCCCCGCAGTTCGTGACCGGAGACACGCAAGTTCCAGACCGAACGCGAACAGGCAGCAAATGGAAAAAACGGCTGGGAGGAACATAATATATTATAAAATATTGAAGGAATAGAAACTTTCTTTAGTATAATAGTTAAAAAGTTTTTGAGGAGGGGGGGCGGTGGAGGAACCGTTTCAAAACCGGAAATTTTCACAAAAAAAGCCGAAACGTGCGTTTCGGCCTGGGTTGAAGTGGAGGTAATCGGACTCGAACCGGTGACCCTCGCGTTGCAAACGCGATGCTCTACCAACTGAGCTATACCCCCGGCGTCTTTCACAAAGACTTCAGTATTTTAACACATTCCAAAAAATTTACAAGTACCGGCAAAAAAATTTTTCAGTCCTCTCAGAAAAACAGGCCAGGTTTTTTCTAAATATGTGTTTCCTTAAAAAGAGATTTGGCGGTCAGTCTTTCCAGGAAGGCTCTGGGACAGAAAGCCTTCGAGGGAATGAAACGTCTGTCAGATTTTACAAAACTCTCGAAACTTTAGCTAAAAAAAAGAAAAAGTCTCAAAAAAAGATAAAAATAAAATTTGAAGTCTCTGTAATCGTTACAATCGGAACCCAGATACGATAATTATGAGGATTTTTTGGTTAATTTCATTCGTGCCGGTAGCAAGTTGGCCTCAAGTGTGGTATATTACTAATAAATGGTTCTAAAGGATAGAACCGTTACATTTTGTCAGGGAGGCACCAATGTTTTCAATTATTGCCGCTTTACTTCTCGGGTTTGCTCCAGGTTTGGAATCGAACATTTTTGTCGCACAGCCAGGCGTTCCAACGGTTGAGGGCTCTGCGTTCATTCCACTTGACAGGAATCTCCGGGTCGAAGAGCAGGTTTCCGCGATTATTGAGGAATGTATTTCGTATGAAAGAGCCGGAAATCTGGAGATGGCTCTGAGGCAATATTCTGCGGCACTTCATCGCTTTCCTGGAGTAAGGAGTCTTCAGTCCCAATACAGCAGAGTGAAGGTGCTGTATGATATTCAGAAGAGGTTTGAGACCGATTGGTATATGAATACGGCGGGTCAGTACGATACTGCCCGGCTGCGGGTGTTCGTCCGGAATTTCTGGAACATCGTCATGGTGAATTTCGTCCAGTCGTTTACCGAGACAGAAATTTTTTATCGGGAAACCCGTTGTATGGACCTGGCACTTGGCAGTGAGACGTTCCGTGCCCGGGTTTTGCCGAATGCGGCTCCTAGGGAAATCGAAGCATTTCGCGAAGAAATTCGTCAGTTCGTGCGGGATTCCATCATCAGGTCCCGAAACGATTTGACGAATTCCACTCTGGAAATTGGCCGGCGTTTTCAGAATCGTTTTGGTCAAAATGCCTCTTTGCTTGTGATGGAGGGACTTTTCGACTGTGTAACCAGTTTGGATTCTTACTCGGAAGTCCTTCTCCCTGATCAGTATCAGGAAGTTCTCTCGTCAGTTTCCGGGAATATGGTCGGTCTGGGGGTCACCATCAAAACTCAGGATAGCCGGACGGAAATCGTGCGAATCGTTCCAAATTCGCCGGCAGCAAATTCGGATTTGCGTCCGGGTGATGAGATCATCGCCATCAATGATGAGTCAGTTGTGGGGTGTTCCAATCGGCAGGTCTCGGTTAAACTTGAAGGCCCGATGGGTTCTTCCGTTTCGCTTCGTGTGCAGGCTAAAGACGATTTGCCGCGAGAGATCGTATTGATTCGCAAACCTATTACGATGGCGAGCGTTGAACACGCAATGATTTTACCTGACTCGGATGGGATCGGTTATTTCAGGCTGAATGGTTTTCAGCAGAATTCAGCAACTGAAATGCTGCAGACACTCAGTCAGCTTAAAGAGCAGGGTATGTCCTCGCTGATTATCGACCTGCGTGGAAATGGCGGCGGAACGGTCGATTCGGCGGTGGCGATTTCGGAACTTTTCCTTGACGAGGGAAACATTCTTCAAGTCAAGAGCGCTGGCTCTGAGTTTATTCATCGTGCTCACCTGGACAGTGAATGGAACGAGATTCCGCTCATCCTTCTCATTGACGGAGAAAGCGCGAGCGCCTCGGAGATTTTCGCAGGAGCCATTCAGGGACTCAAGCGAGGTGTACTCATTGGAACGCGGAGCTTTGGAAAAGGAGTGATCCAAAAAATCTACCCGATCCCGGAAAGTCCGTTCGTTATGAAACTAACCACTTCCCAGTTCTTTGGACCATCGGGAAACCGTTACAATTATGTGGGAGTAAACCCGAATTACGAAGTGCGTGAAGCGGGAAAGCCCATCTTTTACTCGGACGGGACGGCGCGGGCGACTGAACGTGATTTTGTTTTGGAAAAAGCCCAGGAATTGCTTGGCGAGAATCATCGGGTTTCGATGAAATAGTACGAATAAGGAAATGATTCCCTTTAGTGCCGTCATTTTGGCGGCATTTTTCTTTTCTGTCTTGTCTATATTTCCCATTTTTTGTTTCTGGAGAATTTTTTCACGATTTTATTGATATAATCAGAAAAATCCGCAAGTTTTTACATCGGAATTGTCGATATAACTTGTGTATCCTGAAGAAATTGCCACAAGAACAGAATGAAATCCATTTTGTTCGGGTCATATATTCAAATGAGAGGGAGTCATGTTGAAAACAAGTTTACAGGGAATGTTTCTGACCGCTTTGGCGGTTCTGATGTTCACGGCAAGCGGCTGTACGTTTTGTTCGTCGGGCGTAAGCCTTGGTATTCTGTCGGTTCCGATTCCGGTGTCGCCGTACTTCCAGGACAAAAAGGAAGACGAAGCGTTGGCGGAGCGTTACTCGAAGATGAAGATTCTGGATCCGATTCCGGAAGGGCGTCCGCACGTTGCCGAGGACGCACCGAGCGACGATCAGATCATGCGCAAATTCCATGAAATTCATAACGTCCGCGGGAACTGGCCGGCACTTTATGAAGTTCAGCACAACGATATTATTATCGTGAAGGAAAAAGTCCAGGACATCGTGGACCCGGTTCGTGTTCTGCCGCTGGTTGGTCCGGTGCAGATCCATCATTCACACTGGGTTTGCAAGGTGTATTACACGGAAGTCATTCGTAACGGCTGGCCGATTCCTCACACGATCAAAAACGAAGAAAAGATGGAAGTCATCAAGATTGACCTTGATCACGCGCACCGTGCTGGCAATGTTGCCCCGGCGGATGGTGGCTGATCTTTCCCGATCCCTCTGAAAACTTCGGTTTTCTTCATGACGCGCCTTGGGAGGTGGAACTCCCAGGGCGTTTTATGTATTAACGAATCATGAAGAAAAAATAATGAGGAGAAAGACTGCGGAAATTTCCCATGCTTCCTGTGCCGCATCCCATTCAGGGAGGCTTAAAAGTCTGGCGGTAAAACTATTTCCCACGGCATCGGATCAACGTACTGATGGCCATTCCGGTCCCGTAGTACGGGTGGTAGTCGTAAAGCGGGTAGTCCCACCACGAACCGTCGCTTTCCTGAAGTTCCAGCAGGATCGCGGTCAGATGATTCGCGAAAACCTTCTGCGCTTCCGGGTCGTCCAGTTCGTCAATGACCCGGGCGGCGTAGTAGTGCGCGTAGTAGTAAAAGTAACCGGCGACGTGAAACCAGGATTCGTGCGGAACCGGGCGCTTCCGGCCGATATCGAGCCAGCCAATGCGGGCGATCAGGCGGTTGAGCCAGTCCTTGTACTCCTGCTGGGTCGCGTATTGAGTATCACCCCAAAGCCCCAGCGCAAGATGACAGACCTGTGACCGACCGAGACTTGCGGGGGAATGATTAATACCGTGGGTTTTGTTCGCGGTATATTCCCCGTAAGCGAACGACCCGTTCGGCCGACGCTGGCGGATGATGGAGGCGATGCCGCGTTTGATGAGTTTATCGGGAATTTCCACGCCACATTCTCTGGCGTCTGCGAGACTTACCAGCACGGTCCCGGTCACGAAGCAAAGCGTCGAAGCGGTGGGGTGTTCCGCCGAATATTCGCGGTCGTAGTAGCACCAGCCCCCTTTGGCACATTCGTCCAATTCCAGCATCTTGATCTGGTAGCGGATTGCTTCCCGAATGCGTTCCTGACGCTCTGCCAGTTCCGCCGGTTTTAAGGGCTTTTGAGGAAATTTGCGTTCGTACATTAAACGAAACGTGCTCATGCCGTAAGCGTGGCCCCAGTTGTTATACAGGCAGTCCTGCGCGCTGCGCTTCAGCTTCGGCATAAAGTCGTACATCCAGACTTCGCAGCGGTCGATCGAGGCGGAAATTTCGGGCAAAAGGGCCGCAAGCTCCGGCAAAACGCGGTTTTTCGGCGATTCCTGAAGCAGTCGTTCTACCCGAAGCAGAGATTCAAGGGCCAGAGCGGTGGTTCCGCTTCGGTACGCGGTATGTGCGACGTCCGGCGCATAAATATTCAGCCTTTTGGTGTGGATCGGAAGCCCCCACGAGCCGTCACGGTTCTGCGATTTGAGGAGGAACTGCACCCCGTGCAGAACCGCCGCGTCGAGCTTTTCCACCGGTACGGGATCGATCGTCGTCGGCGTTGGGACGTCATCGGTGAATTTCCAGGCGTCACGCGGGGGAAGACCGTCGTCAAACTGCTTTTCCTCGGCAGCGAGTGAAACCGGAAAAAGGAGGACGATGAAGAGTAAAAGGAAGTTTTTCATGGTAATCGGAAGGACGGCGTTTCGCAGTCCCTGGGCCTGAGTTTCGGGGAAAGTTTCGTTTACTCGACGCTCTTGGGATCTTCCAGAATTTTCATTCCGGCAGAGACCCCGTCCAGAATTTCGAGTTTTTCACCCGTTTTGATTCCGATTTTTACCGGCTTTTTCACCGGCTCGTTCTTCGCTTCGTCCAGCACGTACACGAAACGCTGGAGATCATCTCCGCGGTCCACGGCAGTGGCGGGGACCAGGAGCGCCGTGGATTTGCGAACGGCGGCGATCATCATTTTGCCTTTAAGGCCCGGTACGAGCTGCATTCCCGGAGGAAGATCAATGCTCGCGGTCGCCTGGTATCCTCCTTCAGAGATCACGGAATCGAGAGCCGTCACTTCCGCGGGAATTTCCACGTCCGGCCAGGAAGTCGCGACGAACCAGCCTTTCTGACGAATGGCAATTTTCGAGTAACTTGACTCGGGGACAGTCAGTTTCACGAAGACTTTCTCGGGATTCACGATCGTCATGAAGACCGTTTCCTTTGGAACCTCCGTCCCAGATTGCAAATACGATACGGATTTGGCGTAATTCACCCACGTGCCGTTTTCCAGCGAGCCGTACAGAACGATCCCGTCTTTCGGCGCTTTCAGCTCGAACAGTTGGCCGTCGGCTTTCAGTTCATTGTACTTTTTGACGGTTTTCTGGAACTGAATATCCAGTTTTTTCCGCTCGATTTCCGTTGCTTTCCGGGTCAGTTCCAGTTCGGCGACTTCCTGTTCGATCGCGGCCATCTCTTTGTCGAACGTGTCTTTGTAGTCTTCCTCAATGCGCGGAATGAGCATTCTGTGCGTCCACTCATTTCTTGCTTTTGCGAGATCGAAATCATACTGTGCGAGCTTGAAGGCCATACGCTGACGCTGGAGGACGATTTCTTCGGACTGTTCATTCAGTTCCTCCGCTTTGTACATTCTGGAGAGCTGCTCCAGTTCGGCTTTCTGGTTTTCGTAGGTTTGGGTTGCGGACTCGAAAGAAAGCTCCAGTCTGCGGCGGCTGAACCCGACGTCATACTTTTGAGTGAATTCCCATTTGGTCAGCCGATCGGCCTTTTTGCGATTCACCAGCTTGGACGTGATCGCAAAATTCACGTCGGCGGTCTTCTGTGAAAGCTTCGCGCGCTTGTAGGCGATTTCGGCGAGCTGGAAATCCAAAGTCTGATCCAGAAGCATTGCATCGTAATCATCCTTCTTGAACTTGACCAGAACGTCGCCGGCCTTAACGGTGGTGCCGTGCTTGACGGCTGATTCCACTTTGAAAGACAGCGGGGAGGATTGCGTTGAGGATGTTGTTTTCGGCGAAAGTTTGATCGGTGTAATGTCTTCCGCCCATACGATCCCCGTCGCTTCTACGTTGACACGTAAAGGAACGGATTTCAATTCAAAGGTTTTCCATTCCTTCTTTGAAGGCGTTTGGGCTGAGGTTTGGCTTGCTGCCGGAGTAGGGGTTGAAGTCTGTGCCGGTGCGGGGGTTGAAGCAGGCTTGGGTGCAGTCGTTGAAGTCTGCGCCGGAGCCGGGGTTGAATTTTGAGCCGGAGCTGGATTTTGGGCCGGAGTCTGTTCCGGGGCTTTCTCTGGCGCTTTTTCAGGCGCGGGATCCGGTGCTTTCTCAGGGGCCTGTTCCGGTGCTTTCTCAGGGGCCTGTTCCGGTGCTTTCTCAGGGGCCTGTTCCGGTGCTTTCTCAGGGGCCTGTTCCGGTGCTTTCTCAGGGGCCTGTTCCGGTGCTTTCTCAGGAGCTTTCTCAGGAGCCGGGGTCTGATTATCCGCCGGTTTCTGTTCTTCCGCGGGTTTCGGCGGGTCGGCCTGTTTTTGAGCGGGTTCTTCTGCGTTCAGGCAAACCGTCGCGAAGGCGAGTACGATGCAAAGTACAAAGCTAAAAGTGAAGATTTTGCGCATGGTTATTTCCTTTAAAAGTAATGAATTCATTTTCTGTTATTATCTGTTCAGTTTGACTTTTTTTCAAGAGGGGGCGGTTGAAAAAAGAAGGAAAAATCCAGAAAATGTTTAAAATGGGAAGAATAAACGGGGATTTGACGAATGTGCGGGCTGGAACTTGGGCAGGAATTTCTTCCAGGTGAGTTTTGAATCTCCCCATTTCCCATAAAACGCATTTTTTCACATTTCCTCAAAAATTTTTTTGCTCCCCCCCTTGCAGAAATCTGAAAACGTGCTATACTGTTTTTAAAGTTGCTGAAATGGCGGAATTGGTAGACGCGCTAGGTTCAGGTCCTAGTCCTAGTTAATAGGGTGGAGATTCGAGTTCTCTTTTCAGCACTAACAAAAAGCCAGCGGGAAACTTTCCGGTGGCTTTTTTTGTGCTTTTCTCAAAGAGTTTTTCAGTGAATTTTTTCGGAGGTTTCTCATGTTCGTTGATCAGGTTGAAATCGTCGTTCGCGGTGGCCGCGGCGGAGACGGCTGCGTCAGTTTCCTCCGGGAAAAGTACATTCCCAAGGGCGGGCCGGACGGCGGCGACGGCGGACGCGGAGGAAGCGTCATTCTGGAGGCCAAAGAGGGCGTGGATTCCCTTATGCCCTACACGATGAAAAGGACGTGGACTGGCCTGCGCGGAACTTCCGGCCAAGGTTACCAGCGGCACGGGGCCCATGCGGAAGACGTGATCCTGTATGTTCCGCCGGGAACGCTCGTTTACGACGCGGACGCAGGCTTTTTGATGAAGGACCTGGCCCACGCAGGCGATCAGGTCCACGTGGCCCGCGGCGGTGCCGGGGGGAAGGGGAATATGCGCTTCAAAACCTCGCAAAACCGCGCGCCGCGGCAGTGTACGCCGGGCGAGGAGGGCGAAGTCCGTAAACTGAAACTTGAATTGAAAGTCATCGCCGACGTGGGGCTTTTGGGGAAACCGAACGCGGGGAAAAGTACGCTCCTGTCGCGTCTGACCAAGGCCCGGCCGGAGATCGCGAACTACCCGTTTACCACGAAGTATCCGAATCTGGGCCGCGTGATGCTCGGGATCGACCGGTCGTTTGTCATTGCAGACATTCCGGGACTGATCGAAGGCGCGGCGCTGGGAATCGGACTAGGGCACGAGTTTTTGCGCCACATCGAGCGGGCCGGGATCCTAGTGCACTTGATCGAGCCGGCGCCGATGGACGGGACGGACCCGATCGAAAACTACAAAGCGATCCGCGCGGAGCTGGCGCAGTATGATGAAGCGTTGACGAAGCGTCCTGAAATTCTGGTCGTTTCCAAGGCGGAGCTTCCCGAAGCGCCGGAGGTGCAGACGGCGCTTGAGAAATTGACCGGGCGTGAGGTTTTACTCATCTCGGCCGTCACCGGGCAGAATCTGAACGTTCTGGTGCAGAAAATCTCGGCGGCTCTGGAAAAGTAGAAGAAAATCACAAAGAGTTTTTTTGGTGAAAAAAAGCCACCCAAAAAGGGATGCTTTTTTATTTCCTTAATACTGACTGGAAAAGACTTGACCGTCCTGGCGATTACACAAGTATTGGAACGTGCTCGCATCGATTGCGTAGGAGATATTCGAAATGTGACCATCGCAGAAAGCCATGTTAAGCGCGCCAGTGTGTGCTGATCCGAAAAAATGGTTATTCGTCCAGCCCGGGCGGTCACCACGCGGCCCTGTACCGGCAGTCCGCACATTGTCGTGGTTTCGACCGGAAAGATGAGCGTCATCATCGCCGCCATCGGTGGAGGTCTGTACGCCAGTATAGACGTTTACATTCAAATACTTTTCTCCAATCAGGAAAGTGTTACTCGTTCCGTCCTTGATATCGCTCTGATCTGTCAGACTTTCGCAATAAATAACAGGCCCATACTGAGTGATCAGTGCCGTGTTACTACGCCAGTTCGCTTCGTAACAGCAGTCACTTGTGTGTGAACCAATGTTGGCCGCATAGTCCGTTTTGGGGGCGGAAGTTCCCAATGGAGCGGACTGTTCCGTTCCGTCCTGGAGTTTCCCGTACATTGTCCGGTTCAGAGACAAATAGGGCTTCGCCGGACGGCGTGTTGGGCAGTTTAATGCCGGAATTACAGTTTTGATGCGTTCCGCGACGGGGGCATTATAAAGCGCCTGTTGTTCCATATACGGCAAGATGGCGTATGTCCAGCCGGAGCGCTGCTTGTCCAGTGAGGCGTTTGCATCACCAACGTACTGGTAACCGGCATAGCCGCCGCTGGGATATGCCTTGACAATTGTTTCATGGTTGATGCAAGCGAGGCTTGACTGTTTTAGGTTATTACCGCACTGCATCCCCCGGGCGGCCTCACGCGCCTGCTGTACCGCGGGCAGAAGGAGGCCTACCAACATTCCGATGATGGCGATGACGACGAGGAGTTCGACGAGTGTAAAGGCGTGGCGCATAGGACGACCGGAAGTTAAAGGACTTAAATTTGTTAAGTTTGTTTAAGGACAGGTGATTCCGGAATCATTTTTTCCGCTTCAGCAGGAAAAACGCTCCGAGGGCCAACAGCAGCCAGGCGGAAGGTTCAGGAACCGTGTTTTCAAGCTGGGCCGTTGCGAAAATTCCCACGCCGTTACCGAGAGGCTGAAGCGTGTAGTTCCAGACGCCACCCGGGAAATCGATCAGGGAATCGTTCGATGCCGCGAAATTCAGGTTGGAAAAATCTCCCTCGGACATTCCAGCGGCGGTCATCAGGAGGAACGAGTCGCCGGCCTGGATGGTCGTGTCGGCGTCTTTGGAAAACGCAATTTCACCCTCAAGTGAGTTGGACGTCAGCGTTCCGTTGACGGCCATCAGCGGCGTGTTGGCCGCTTCGGAACTGAGTTTCAGATTCAAAAGCGCCTGAGGGGCGAGTGTGACGGAATTGACCGTCAGCGTCGTGCCGTCGTTGATTTTCAGCGTGCCATCACTTACGGCCAGCGTGCCGAGCGTCTGCGAGTTCGTGAAAACGAGTGTTCCTGCGCCCTCTTTCGTGACGGTCCCGGTCGAGGTCAGTGTTCCGTTAGGCTGGAGCGTGTAATCCGCTTCCGGCGCAAAAATGACCGGGCGTGCGGCCGCGTTGATGTTCGCGTCGATGGCCTGGGTTTTCGTGTCGCTCGGCATGCTCGTGAATTTCAGCGTCGAGTTGGTGGCTTCGAAATTGATCGTCCCCATTGTACCGCCGGTGGAGGAGATCGGACCGCCAAAAACGGCCGTTCCTGCCTGAGAGCCGTAGATCCGCAGGCTGTGACCGTTCATTTCGGTCCCGCCGGCGTAATCCGCGGTGCAGGCCGCCGCGAAACAAAGCTCCGCGTCGTCCGCGAGTGTCAGCGAGCCGGTGGTTTTGAAATTGTTCGAGAGACGCATCGCGCCGTACGCACCGTAAGTGGCTTCCTCGTTTTTCCAGCCTTTTCCAGCGAGCGTAATGTCCGTTGAGATCTCGGAATTCACGTAAAACCAGAGCTGGCCGCCCGGTTCCACGATGATTTCTTTGAGCTGATCAATGACGTCCGTATCATTGGTGCCCTGGTCCAGACGGAAGCGCGTGTTGCTCCCGATCTTCAGGGTGCCGGTGAAGTCGGAAAGCGTGTTTTTCAGCGCGGAATCCGCCGTGGTCGTCATCATATTCAGGTTTCCGTCAAGGTAAAGGGTCCCCGAGCCGGAGATCACGGGCAGATTATGGGGCAGACCGGATTTTTCCATGGCCCAGTCAAGCGTCGCGTTTTCGGCGATGGCGATCGAGCCGGTCCCGAGACCTTTGTCGGCGGTGACTTTGATCGTGCCGGCGTTCAGGGTGATGGCGCCCGATTCTTGAGCGTTCGATTGGGTCACGATGAGCGTTCCCGTGCCGTTTTTCGTGATGGTTCCCGAACCGGTCAGTGTCCCGTTGAGCTGGAGCGTGTAACCGCCGGCGGCGTCAAACACCAGATTGTTCGCGCCCATGGCGAGGTTCACGTCCAGCGCCTGCGTTTTCGCGAAACCTTCCCGAGTGTCGGTGGTGAATTTCAGAGTGGACGTCTGCGAGACGTTCATCTGAATGTTCCCATAATCCGCGGGTGCGGTCGCCGTCCCGGAGGAAATGGGGCCGCTGAACACCACGGTCCCGGAAGATGGGTTGGCGTAATTCCTGATGGCAAGCGTATGACCGTTCGTTTCCAGACCGCCGGAGAAAGTGTTGGTTTGGTTGCTGGTGTAAACAAAACCCAACGCCGAATCAGCGGAAAGTTCCATTCCACCCGTGGCGGAAAAACTGTTGGCGAGCCGGATACCGCCCGGAACGCCGGGTTCGGTTACCCATTTTGTGCTTCCCAAAATGATTTTCGGTACAATGGTCGCTCCATTGCTTTGGATCCAGAACTGGCCGCCCTCCTCGACGATGATTTCTTTCAGATTCGCCAGACCCGCGGCGTCGTTGGCGCCCTGGTCGAGACGGAAACGCGTCCCGGAGCCGCTCGTCAACGTGCCGTTGAAGCCCGTCATGTAGTTGGAAAGGGCCGAGGCGGCATTTGCGGTCATGAAGTTCCCGAGATTATCAAGGCGCAGAGTACCGGTCCCCGTGAACTGGTTCGTGAAATTGTGCACGAGCGTACTGCCCGTATTCGCGGCTTTCCAGATGACGGTCGCGTCTTCCGCGATGTTGACCGTATTGGTCCCGAGGCCGCCTGCTTTCATGACCTGGACCGTTCCGGCCTCGATGGAGGTCGCGCCCTGGTACGTGTTGGCGCCGGAAAGGACGAGCGTCCCCGCGCCGGTTTTCGTGAGGCTGCCCTCACCGGAGATCACGCCGTTCACTTCGATCGTCCGGTTCGCGCCAGGCTGGAAGGTGAGAGTATGCACGCCGGAAGCCCACGAGCCGCTGTACGCCAGATTCGCGTTGATCGTCTGCGTCGTGGGAGAAGCCGCGTCCGAGGAAAGACCGACGATCAATTTGACGTTTCCGCCGGCGGACCCCTGCAACTGGTTTTTCGGGACCTCGATCGTTCCGAGGGAGTCTCCGCTTGTAACGTTTCCATTTAAATAGTAAGTGCAGAAATTTGCTTCTGCTGTGTTGGCGATGGTCGTTCCCAGCTGCAGGGTGTAGCCGTTGGTTGCGATTGGGCCGTTAAAAGTGGCCGTACGCCCCGAAACGCCGCAGAAACCGATGGAAGAATTGCCGGAAAGGGAAAACGAGCCGTTGTACGTCTGGTTGGCGTCGATTCGGATCGCGCCGCGTTTGGTTCCGTCGGACGCTCCGAAACCGTTCAGGTCAAAATCGACGTTGACCGCGTTGGCGGTGGCGTTCCAGAACTCGCCGTTTTCGTCGATCTTGATCAACTTCATATTGTTCACGATCTGAATATCGCTCGCGGAGCCAAGGCGGAAGCGTGAACCGTTCGAGGTCCCGGAAAGCCAGATCGTCCCGGTGAAATCGTTCATGTAAGTGTTGAGCAGCTGGGTAGGGTTCGAGCCGTTGCTCGACATCCAGTTCCCGACCGAGGTGAGTTTCAGCGTGCCGGTGCCGGAGATGGTCCCCACGTAGTCCGAAACCGCAGTGCCGTTCTGGGAGTTCAACCGGTTGACTTCATACGTCGCGTCAGGACCGATGTTCACGTTCACATTGCCGACGGAGTACCGGTTCGTAACGAGAAGTTTCCCTGCCGACAGATTAATAGACGAAACAAAATCATTATTCGCGCCAGTGATTTTCCAGGTTCCAGTGCCGTATTTGGTGATGGTCGTTCCATTGGTACCCGTAATGGCGCCGGACGAGGTCAGCGCGTTTGTACCACTGACTGTAACCGTTGCATTCCCATTAATGGTCAAAGAACCGGAGTGAGTCGCGGTGATTCCGGCGGAGATGGAGTCGTCTGTGTTCAGTGTGTAGTTGTTGGTATCCGGGTCTGTACCGATGGGGTAGTCCATGGCCATTAAGCCTGTGCCGCAGACCGTCGTTGCCAAAATAACGAAAAAATGGAAAACGCGAAATAATGATGTACGCATTTTTCTTCTCAACATTCTCGAAGTGATAAAAATCAAAGATATTTACAAATATATTATACACGAAAAAAAGATTTAACAGAAAAAAAAGATTGGATTTTTCAAGAATTTTAGAGTTTTTTCAGGAAAAAGTCCCCCAAAACCTCAAAACTTTGTCTGTTTGTCCTGATAGCGTCTTTTTGTAAGAAAAACGTCAAAGCGGGCGAAATCTTTTTCGGCCACCCTTGAAATTTTTTTAAAATGTTTTATAATTAGAAACTCTATTTCTTACAATAGAGAAAGACTTACTGTTTTTTCATTCCATTTTCACAAGGAGAATTTCCGTGTCAAACACAAAACCCCTGAAAACAGCACAAACTGCCGCTTCCTCTCAGCCTTTAACGGGTGCGGATGTCGTGGTACTTGCGCTCATTCATCATAATGTGGACACGGTGTTCGCATACCCAGGCGGAGCCGTGATTCCACTTCATCAGGCGTACTCCCGCTACGAGGACAAAATCCGCATCGTCCTGCCGCGTCACGAGCAGGGTGGAGGTTTTGCCGCGCAGGGATACGCAAGGAGTACTGGAAAAGTCGGTGTATGCTCGGCCACGTCAGGCCCTGGCGCTGCGAACCTTCTTACCGCGATCGCGGATGCGAAGATGGACTCGATCCCGCTGGTTGCCATCACGGGCCAGGTCGGAACACACGTCATTGGAACCGACGCGTTTCAGGAAATGCCCTCGACGGAAGTTTTCCGCAGCATCACAAAGCACCACGCCCTGATCATGAACCCGAACGACATCACGCGCGTGATCAAAGAGGCGTTCCATGTCGCGAACTCAGGGCGCAAAGGCCCGGTGCTAGTGGACATTCCGAAGAATATTTTTCTTGCGAAAGTCGGCGAGCCGTTCAAGGGCGAAAATGGGACGTGTATTTTCGAGGAACCCGATTTTGACGTTCCGATGAATCTGCCGGGCTATGACGAAAAAGTCCTTTCGACGACTGATGACGAAAAGATCAACGACTGGATTGCGGTTCTGAAAAAAGCGGAACGGCCCGTGATTTATCTCGGTGGTGGAGCGATTTCGTCGGATGCGACGGATGAAGTGCGTAAATTTGCCGAGAAAATGCAGATCCCTGTCGCCAGCACGCTGATGGCTCTGGGTGGTTTCCCGGCGGAACATCCGCTTTCCCTGGGCCTGCTCGGAATGCACGGTTCGGTCGCAGCGAATAAGGCGGTTCATGAGAGCGATCTGTTGATGGTGCTTGGCGCCCGTTTCAGTGATCGTGTGACGGGGAACGCCTCGAAATTCGCCCCCTATGCCAAAATCGTTCACGTGGAGATCGACGCGTCGGAGATCCGAAAGGTCATTGACCCTGCCATCGCGATCTCGGGCGATTTGAAAGAGGTAATGCAGAAAATCAACGCAAATCTGCCGAAGAAACACGCCGACTGTACGCCGTGGCTAAAGCAGGTCGCGGAGTGGAAAAAGACTCTTGGCCTGAAGTACCGTCCGAGTAAAAAGAATATCCTGCCGCAGCAGGCGCTCGAAACGTTGTACGAAATGACGAAGGACCAAAATCCGATCGTTGCGACGGGAGTGGGCCAGCACCAGATGTGGGCGGCGCAGTACTTCAAGATCAACCAGCCGAAGCACTGGCTCACGTCCGGCGGCGCCGGTACGATGGGCTTCGGGCTTCCGGCCGGGATGGGCGCGAAAGTCGGTAATCCGGACAAAATGGTGATCGTGGTCGAAGGCGACGGCAGTCTGCTGATGAACATTCAGGAAATGGCCGCGTGCCAGTGCGAGAAGATCCCGGTCAAACTGCTCCTCCTGAACAATCAATACCTCGGGATGGTGTACCAGTGGGAAGACCGGTTCTGCAACAAAAACCACGCGCAGACGTTCCTTGGCCCGATCGATGATCCGGAAAAGTATGCGATGAAACCCGACTACTGTCCGGTGAACCGTTACCCAAATTTCGTGAAAATCGCGGAGGGGTTTGGCTGGAAAGGCCGCTTCGTTTGTGATCCGGCTGAACTGAAAGAAGCCCTGCAGGAAATGATTGACGCGGAAGGACCGTTCATTCTGGACGTTGCGATCCCGTACAGTGAGCAGGTGATCCCAATGATACCGGCCGGCGGAACTTTTGCCGATTCCATCACGGAATAAGAAACTTCTTCAAAAGATGGTGAACGGGGTCAGGAATGACCCCGTAAACATTCAATTTTTGACGACGCTGGAAGCGTCGTCCCCGCAGATTCTGAATTTCAAAACGACGCTGGAAGCGTCGTCCCCACAGATTCTGGATTTCAAAACGACGCTGGAAGCATCGTCCCCGCAGATTCTGGATTTCAAAACGACGCTGGAAGCGTCGTCCCCGCAGATTCTTTCGGAATTACCGGGTTCTTTTCTTGCTTAAGACGGATCCAAGTCCCAAAAAGCCCAGGATCAGCAATGCCCACGAAGCGGGTTCCGGGACGTAGGTGGGGTCAGGCGTGAAATTTCCCAGAACTAAATTATCCAGCGCGGCGTAAACCGGGAAGTTGAATCCCCACTGCCCTTCGTCGGAACCATCAAAGTAGAAAAGCAGGGATTTCACGCCCTCGAAGTTGCCAAAGTCGGCCAGGATCGGATTCCCGAGGTAATCGTCGGTCTGGCCGCTTTCGACGTTCTGTTTCAGGGCCTGGTAGTCGGCGCTGCTCTCATCCACGCCGTAATAAGCCGCGTCGTAAACTTTTGTCGCGACGTCTGCGAAATTGGCGGCCTGCCACTCGGTCACGATGGAATTTCCCTGCAGGTAGTCGGCCAGCATGAGGACCTGGTTCCCGGTCAATTTTCCTTCGGCATCGATCCCCTGTACGATGACGGCCTGCCAGTTGCCATCGGAGGCTTTCGCGGAATACGCGTCGCCGAAGGTCACGACATTGAAGGCGCCGAGCGCGTTCGTGAAGCTCAGGGATTGAAGATCGACCGGGTTTTCAAAGGAAATGGTTCCGCCAGGGACTCCGCGGTAGGACGAACCGAAAAGGATCGCGTAGGAGTCAGAGGAATTCGCGCCGGAAACCGTGACGCCGTAGCCATTGTTGGGATAGTTCGTCGTACCGGCGACGGCCGCGTACTGGTTGCCGGAGTAAACGTAAGAACCATTGGAGACCACTTTACCGGTTGCATCCGTTACGGTACGTGGGGCGGATGTGTTTTCCCCGGAAATGTTGGAAATGGTGAAACCGCCACCCCAGTTCCAGGAAGGAACGTAGGGTTCATAGTAGATTCCCCAGTCATCCCACGTCGAGCCGAGCGTGACGTTTCCGGCGGGCGTCTGGAAGGAGTGCAGGTAAGTGTAAGAATACTCGTCTTCGTCGATGTCCACAGGAACAGAACCCTGGAAGTACGTATTCGTTCCCGGGACGTAATTCTCAAAACCCAACGTATAAACCGCGGCATCGACCGAGGCCGTGCCCGCGAGCAGGATCGCTGCGATTGAAAGGGTAAACAGGAAATTTTTCATGGTTTAAATCCTTATCATTCTAATCTAATCGTCAAACTGGAAAATGTCACCGTAATTGCGCGTGATCATCGCCCCGAGAGTTTCCGTGTCCATCCCTTTTTTGAGGAAATGAACCGAGCCGTCGCCGAAAACAGCGTGCGCTCCGCCGGGGTGCAGACTGTAAATCTCATTATCGTCTGCCGGGGCGCAGTTCACACCGTAGGCCACCTCGAACACGTTGTTCGCAGAGATCCACGCGCGGTCTCCGTAGGCGTACTCGTCACTGCCGCGGGAGTCTTCCGAGATGAAAAGCGTGTTGGACATTCCATCGCGGATCTCGCTGATTTTCAGAGGATTGAATGTTTCGCTGGTCGAAGTTCCGAATCGGTTTTTGGTCGTTTTCGTTCCGGTGAAGATCATCGCGCCGTTATTGTCGCCGGCTTTGGCCTTTTCGGGGAGCGTTGTTCCGCAGACTCCGCCGTAGTGCGACTGGCCCATCCCATTAACGACCGCCTCGGTGTTCGCGAGTTCCGGGCAAAGGTAGGTCTTGACCACGAACTCAGCAGCCTTGGCATTTTGCGTTGCATTGTAGGCGTAATTCTGGTCGATCATCTGGTAGAGGGCCCCTTGTTCGATATACGGCAAAATGTACATCGACCAGGCGAAATTCTTGCCACCGGAGATCATATATTGGTACTCAAAACCACCCGGCGGAAGTTTTTCCTGATTCGCTGTGGCGTAAAGCGAAATGCCCAGGCCGCACTGCTTCAGATTGTTCGCGCAGATCATGCGACGCGCACTCTCACGGGCCTGCTGAACTGCGGGAAGAAGCAAGCCGACCAACATGCCGATGATCGCAATCACGACGAGCAGCTCGACGAGTGTAAACGCAGGACGCTTGAGCATTTTTTGCTCCCATTCCAATTTGAGACTGGAACACTGATTATAAATTTGAGAGAAAGCGGTACGGGTAAAGGAACGAGCGTAAAACTTTCCGGGAGACAGACGTCTCCAACTCGCAAATCATAAATCAATGTACTTTCGAACGCACCGTCAGTCCGCAGCGCAATTCAAACCCGTGCAGCGGTAGGTCTCCTGACTCGCGAAAAGAAAAATCAAAACCTTCTCACCAATCCTCATGATTGGCAATGGTAAAGCATAAGAGTGCTTCAGACCTGATTTTTCTATTGTGCGTGTTTTCTTCTCCCCATTGAAAAGGAAGTCAAGCGCGCACGTTCGCTTACAGTGGCGGCGACCGTTCCGGCTTTTAACCGGATTCCCTTGCTCCGCTGCGACAAAAAAAGACCATGCGAGGAAAATCCGCAGCACGGTCCAATTACCGGAGGTGGGAGTCGAACCCACATGTCATTGCTGACAATGGATTTTGAGTCCATCGTGTCTGCCATTCCACCACTCCGGCGCAGACTTTCATCTTATTCTATAGTTTACCATATTTCCCAATTTTTACAAGGGGGGGGAGGAAAAATCAGGAAAAACTCAAAAGTTTTACTCAAATTTTGCTTCCGCGCCTTTTAAAGGCTCGCCACTCTGGCTTTCTGGACATCATTCAAAAGACTGGAATCCATTTGGAGGACTTTGAGGTAAAACTTTTTCGCGTGTTCCTTCACTTGAGTTTTCTGGCGTTCGTTTGTCAGTTGTTTCTCAGCGATGTCCCACCACGAATCAGCAACATCCCGAAGCTTCTGAGGGTTGTTCATCGCCTTGTTTTGGACCAGTTCCATTTCCTTTTGGGCCGCTTCGGAAATCGTAGGGTATTTACACTTGGCAAAGTACTGGATCGAGTTCTGTATTTCCCCGGTTTCCTGCCAGAGCCACATCGCGTACTTCGTGTTCAATTCCTTGTCGTTGGCGTATTGAGCCTGCTTAAGTTTCTCAGAGATACCCATGGCCTCTTTGTAAAGGGCTTCGTAATTTTTGATTACATCGTATTGCCGGGTTATCTTATCATTCAGGACCTGCTCCGTTTCGTATTTGGCGCAGAACTCTTTCATCTTGTCACAAAGCAGATACGCTTCGGGAAAACGCTTTTTCCAGCCTAAACCTGTTGTTACTTTCAAAGAGTATCCGATGAACTCTTGAATCTCTTCAGGATCTACTGTCACATCTTTTTCAATCAGTTCCTGAAGATATTCGCAGATAGTAACGTATTGAAGCTGTACATAGGTTTCAGCCGTATCTGGCTTGGAGAAATCCAGGTAGGAATGGACTTTCTCCAAAGTTGTTATCATGTTCGATAACGAGACGACCGATTTCTGAATTTGTGGTTCCGTTTTTTCTGGTACGTCAGCTGGCGCTTCGAGTTTCAGATCTTCCTGCGGATCGATCGTTGCTGCGATCTCCACGTCCTGTTGTGAATCAGCATTTGCCACCACTTCCGGTTCGAGTTGTTCCTCTTCGCTGGAAATGTCTTTTGGATTCTCCGAATGCTCCTCTAAAGCGGCGATTTTCCTGTAAAGAGGCGAACGCCGATTGACTTTTGCGATTTCCTCGCTTTTAGGTGTGGCAATTTTTTCGGAAAGAATTTGCGAAAATTCTTCCATTTCTGATTCGGTACTCTGATTTTCCGCGATCTGATTGGTGTCGGGGAGCTCCGTATTCGGCGCTTCTGTGCCCGACTCGGAAGTTTCGGAAGGTCCAGCAGTCAGAAGCTGCCCGGTTTTGTGGGCCGCTTTGTTCATGGCGACCGTGTACCCATTCGGCTGGTAGTCCTGAGCGATTGAGGGGCGATAAACCACATAATCGAGTTGTGAGGTAAACGGCGGAACCTTGCGCGCCTGTGCTTCCTCACGGAAAATGATTGAACCATCAGGGTTGCGTTCGACGGACAAAGCCATTACAGCCACCACGCCCAAACCAAGGGCGAAACTGAGAGCGATCAGGCTCATTTGACGGACCCGCGTGAGGAAAGACGGACGTTCGTAACCTTTCCAGATACGCTCGCCAGTACTCTGGGAGAGCTGCAGGTCATAAAGATGTTTCTGATTCGGATTGAGAAAAACTTTATGGGCTTCCAGCACCCGACTTACAATGACAGTGAAAGCCTCTGGATTCGTCATTCCGTTGACATCCTGGAGACTGTTGAGAGTATTCCGAAACGCGGTCTCAATTTTCTGCACGTCAGGTTCCATGTTTTTCAGGCCCAGAATTTGATAAAAATTCGGGTCCTCTTCTGGAGCAAGGTCAAGCTGGAGCCAATCGTGGTAAAATTTTGAGTAATCCATGATTATTAGTTTTTGGTAAATGAAAGTTCTTCCCGGAATTCAGGTTTGTGGCTTATTATTGCCAGATGCTCTGCTCCGGGATGGCATCATCTGCCGGAATCAAAAGTTTTACTCCTGCCGGTACAAGGTCCATATCACGTACTTTGTCGGCATTTAAACGGTAAATCTCAGGCCAACGGGAGGAGTCACCCAAAAGCCGTTCCGCAATCAGGGAAAGGGTATCGCCTTCCGCGGCGCAGTAATACTGAACGTCCCGCGTTTGATCGGAATTTGGGGAGGCTGGAACCTGAAGCACTTGAGGCGGCTGCGGACAAAGTGTCGGGTAACAGCTTCGAAGGAAATTCACGTCCGGGATCTGAAGGACCGTTCCTTCCTTTAAATTATTAGGGTCAGGTACAACATCGATGTTGTACCGGGAAAGCGCTTTCTCGTAGGCCGGCGTCTGGTAGAATTTTTCGGAAATCTTCCAGAACGTATCGTCTTTCAACGAGGTATAATTCGTGTATTTTGTGTTTTTCTGATCTTTTGACGTTCCGGTCGATGGACTTAAATCATTTCCACTTCCCAAATCCGTGTCGAGGGAAAGTGACGGAGGTGTGGTTGGGGTGGAAGCGTCAAGTTGGTTTAAATCTCCCAAAACTCCTTCTGTTTCGGAGGCTTTACTTTCCTTTTTCCCAACGTTTTCGTCAAGACCCAAACCATCCAATTCGGTTTCTTTCCCGGAGGGGGTATCGTTTAGGTCCAAAGAATCTTTGGGACTTGTGGAATCGGTCAAATCTGTACTTTCCGGCGTGTTCCAGGATTCAACATTGGAACCAGGGTTCACGCCATCAGGAGTCCCCATTTCCTCTGGAAGCTGGTTTTGATTTTCGGAACGGGAAATCGTCGGCGAGACGGAAACCGGGCCGGGGGAATCTGATTCTGGAAGGTCCAGCAGCGATGGAGACGAGTCGCTGGCGGAATCTTTCCCCTCGGATTCTTTCGTGGCCGTATCGTTCAGCGACGGCGTCTCTTCCTGGAGGGAAGTATTTGCCGAATCGTTAGCCTTTAAAGGTTCCTCCTCCGGCGTGGAGTCGGTCAGGGATGGAAGCTCCGAAAGGTCACTGGGGTCCGGCGTTTTCCCCGATGCGTCCTCAGACGTTTCAAGTTCCGGCAAGGAACTTAACCCGGCAAGTGGATCTTCCGCTTTTTCTTCCTTTTCCTCTGTTTTGGCAAGGGCCTTTAATGGGTCTTCTGTCGGAGGATTATCATCCGACGGAGTAACTTCGATTTCATCCACAAGAGAATCCAGGGAAGCCAAAGGATCCGTGGCGTTTTCCTTGGATGTCTCGTTGGACTTGACAACATCCCCCACCGTCAAATCCGTAGCAAGGTCATCAACCGTGGGGATTTCGCTTTCGGATTTCTCGTTTGACTTGGTGGCCGAATTATTCGCAAGGTCATCGAGCGGGTCAGGAAGTCCCAGATCGGAATCGAGTGATGGTGGAACGGTTTCCTGAGTTTTCCCGGAATTGGAGGCGGAATTCGCCGTGAGTGGCAGAGAAAGCTCGTCACTTTGCTCTGCTTTCGTTGAGTTTTGGGTCTGCGCTGCCGTTTGTGTTCCCGTATTCTGTGCAACCGGTTTGCCTGATTTGCCGGAATGATTCACGATGAACAGGATCCCGGCGGTAAGAAGCAGCAACACGATACACATGGTGATGGTGCCCAAAATCAGGTACGTCTTGCGGCGTTCCCGCATCAATGCGTCAGGCGTAGGCTTTGCGTCTTTGGAATTTGTTTGTTCACCGGAGGAATTTTTGCTTTCCTTCTTTTTTTGTGCAGCTGCTTTTACGGCATCTGTGAAGGTTTCGGTCTTTTTCTTCAAAAAGGAAAAAGTTTTCCGTGCGACACCTGGTTTCTTTTCGGCCGGGTCTTTGCTGGCATCGCTGATTTTTTCCTCAGGTTTGGGCTTGCGCTTGAAAACCGCGCACGTTTTTTGGAAAGCTGCGGAAAAAAACGATTTCATTTTTCCGAAAAGAACCACGGCAGGATTAGGACCTTTCGGCTTCTTTTCTTTTTCTTCTTTCGAAGAAGCATCTGCCTTGTCGTTTTTCTTTCCGGAGGCTGAACTGCTGCCGAGTTTACTCAGCGATTGGTCCATTTTGGCCTTGATGAAATCCCACGACTCCCGTTCCTCGGCGGCCTGGGATTTTGTTTTTTTCTCGGTTGAGGACATACCTCCCCCATTACGCGAATCCTTTTGATCCTCGACATCTATAAATTCAGTGCTGTCAATTTCATCCTGGTAGCTGTACTGGTAATCTTCGTCATTACCACTGGCATAATCGAACATATCGTCGTATCTGCCGCGGCCGCTGCCACGATTACGATTTTTCTTTCCCACCGAATTACTCCTCTACGATTTCAGCAATTCGCAGTTTCGCGCTGCGTGAGCGAGGGTTACGCGCAACCTCCTCCGTATCAGCTAATATCGGTTTTTTGTTCACGGCACGATAGCAATTTTTTTCGCGGAATGCCTCTTTGACAAGACGGTCTTCAAGCGAGTGGAAACTTAAAATTGCGACTTTTCCGCCGGGTTTGACGCAATAGGGAATTTCCCTTAAAATTTTTTCAAGGGCGTGTAGCTCTCCATTGACCGCGATTCGTAACGCCTGAAACGTACGGGTCGCCCGATCGATCGTTTCCCGGGGAGAGTGTGGCACACACCGGCGCACGATTTCCGCCAGCTCACTGGCCGTCCGGATCGGGTGATCACGGCGAACTTCGCAGATCTTCCGCGCGATTCGGCGGCTGAAACGTTCCTCTCCGTACTCATAAATCAGGTCGGCCAGATTCGTTTCCTTCATCGTGTTCACAAGGTGGTACGCAGGTTTGCCCTCGCTGGGATCAAAACGCAGATCAAGGGGACCGTCTGAATTGAAACTGAAACCGCGTTCCCGGTCCGCGAGCTGGTCGCTCGAAAGACCCAGGTCGAGCATCATGGCATCAACTTTCCCGCATTTTATTTCGTCCAGAACCTCCTGTAGCTCGCTGAAATTACTGTGAGCAAGGATAATCGGCATACCACGAAGGTTTTTTTCCGCCCGCTCAATGGCTCCAGGGTCCCGATCGAGGGAAATGACCAGTCCGTCCTTCCCTACACGTTCGGCCAAAGCCCGTGTATGTCCACCGCCGCCAAGAGTTCCATCCACGATAATTTGCCCCGGCTGCGGGTCAAGCGCCTCCAGGATTTCTCGGAGCATTACCGGAACATGTACGGTCTGCGGCTGAGGTTCAAGGTGTTCAGGTTCTTCGGCCATGACAACACTCTACAGACAGTTGGAAACTTTGGAAACGGAAATCGAACGTTCTGTGCCGGAAAAATTTCGTTTTTCGATTTAATCGATATTATCGGAAAAATCTATTTTCCTTCATTGTACCACAAAATCGGCCTTTTGTCCAGAGGTTTCAGAGAAATATTTCGGAAAAACAAGGGAAGATTTAAGGGGAACGGACTAAATAAAAATGCCAGAATTTCCCAGCTTGTTTAGAATAAAAAAAGCCCCCAAATTATGGAGGCCTTTTGGATTTGAAGTGCCGTAAATTAACGGGCGAGGAACTCGACCACGAGGTCGATTTCGATCGGCAGGCAGAAGTCAGCGGCCATCGGCATCGAGGTGACGGTGATGGTGAGGTTTTCCTCATCAACGGTCAACCACGCGGAGGCGGAGACGGTTTTCATTTCCTCGAAGATACCCTTGTACATTTCCTGAAGCTTTTCGTTCTTTTTCACGGAAATCACATCACCCGGACGAACGGAGAAAGAAGCAGCAGTAGTGGGAACACCATTGACGAGGAAGTGACGGTGGGCCACACCCTGACGGGCCTGCGGACGAGTCTTGGCCAGACCGGCGCAACGGATCACGTTGTCGAGGCGGCGCTCGCAGAGGACCTTCAGGTTTTCGCCCGTGTTGCCTTGCTGACGTTTGGCAATCGCGTAAAGTTTACGAAGCTGACGCTCACTGATCCCGTAGGCGTATTTGATCTTCTGTTTTTCGGCAAGAGACTGACCGTACACGGATTTGCGGCCGCGGGGGCGAGCCATACCGGGAGCGAACGGACGACGTTTCGTCGCACGCAGCGCACCAGCGCTTTCAAAAATGCCAAGGATGTCGCCTTTGGTTTCGTCATTGCTTTTCACCGCGAAACGACGGTTAATACGCGCTTTTGGTCCTACATAGTGAGCCATTTGAGGTTCCTTTCGTAAACTGTAAAAATTGAATGGAGCCGCTTATGTGTACTACCCCCTTGCCGTGACGTGGCAAAAGTGGAGAAACCACCGAGGTTTCCAAAAACTCCGGTAATACCAAGCAGAGCGCATATTATAACACAGATGGATCTTTTGTCAAGGGGGGCGCAGAAAAAACGCACTTACGGAAGACCCCGATGTTTCCGCCAGAACCACTCGAAGCACAAAAGACTTAAAACCGCGGCGAGCCACCACCAGCGGTCCCAGAGCGGAATTTCCAGTTTTCGTTCGATTTTCAGATCTTCCCGGCTTGCAGCGAGCCGGTCCCAGAGTTTTCCAAGATCGTTTGGTGCAATGCGTTCTCCTCCGGTCATTTGGGCGAGTGCGGTCAAAAGTTCCGGCTCAGCCTGCGCGTGATCCAGTTCCAGATCGTGACGATAAATCTGGAATCTGCACCGGGTTTCACCGAGTTTTTGTCCCTGATGAGTCACTGCGGCGGAGATCATGTAATCGCCTTCCGGCAGATTTTCGGGGATTTGCCCCTTCATCAGACTGTTCTCCGGAGTGAGCGTGATCACCTGCTGTTTCCCATCCGGCCATTCCAGCAACGCGGTCCAGTTTTCCTGTGGTGTGTTAGTCTCGGGGGGCTGAGGCGTTTCGCCGTTGGAAAGCCGGGCGGAGACCTGAAACTCGATCTTTTGCTCCTGAGGAAAACGTCTTTGAGGAAGAATCAGAGAGACGGTCCCGTCCAATGTCGCGTCCCGATTGGCGAGCCAGAAAACGAGCTGCCGCCAAAACCGTTTGTGGGCCTCCTCGAAACCTGCGAGCTGCCACCGCCACGTACTATCGACAGCGAGCGTCATGACACGGCCCCGACCTGCGGACTGCTCGATGAGGAGTGGGATCTCCTGATTTTCAGGTGAGAAATCGGAAACTAAAACTTTCGCTCCGGGTTTTACCTCGGCAAACCGGTTCGCGCCGTCCAGAGGCGGAAGTTTGGCCCAAATCTGGTCGGAACGGGAGCTTTGAGAGTCAAGCGCCAGAGCGGTATGATGCCGACCGGCTGGAGTAAGGTGAAACCGAACAGGCAGATTCCAGTGCGCTTGAGCTAAAGCCTGCGTTTCCTTTGAATCGCCCACCGGACTCATAACGATTGGCAAAAGACCTGCCAGAGGTGAGTTTTCAAACCCGCCCAGTCCATAGTTCCTCAAGCCGCCAAGCGTCAAAAGCCCGGTCCCTTCGTGAACCTTCTGGACGAGCAGTTCCAATTCTTCCGGCCGAAAACACGCAGTGTTTACATCACCGAGAATCACTACCGCATATTCTTCATTCAGGAGTTCAGCGAGTTTGGGCGTTTGTGTGGAAGCTGATTCGGGCGTACTGGAAATTTTAGGATCGTGAACCCGTACCAGGTCGAGCTGGATTTCATTGGCAGAATCAAGGGCACGGCGAAGAAAACCAGTCTCGGGGCGAAACGCTCCTTCGAGGTACAGCACACGCAAGCCTGTTTTGGAAACAGTCACAAAAGCATCGAGTTGATTATTCATGACGGAGGCTTCGTCAGGCTGGGGCGGAACTCGAAGCGTGACTTTGACCTCTCCCGGCTCTTTTGGGGTCCATGAAAGCAAAACAGGGACAGTTTCTCCGGGAGTTTCGGCCTGAATGGTCGTTTGAGCCGCGATTTCCATGGCGCCTGAAGGAGTTTCCACGAGAAGTTCCACTGGAACAGATGTTTTCGCGAGTCCGTCGAGGCGGATCCGGCCTGTAACCGTGACTTCGGTATTTACGAAAACACGCTGATCCACCAGAAAATCCTCAACGACCGCGTCGGGGGCCTGATCTTCCTGACGGTTTGAACCGAATGGAACGACGAAAAGAGGGATCCCAAGGCGACTCATACGGTTTGCGGCCGTTTGTGGGAGCGCGTCCCGGGGCGGGAGGGCACGCTGTGCGCCGTCACTCAGAAGTACCACGCCAAGGACTTTTTTCCCGGAGGTTTTGCGAAGAACCTCCAAAAGAGCTGCGCCGAGTGCCGTTTCGTCACCGGTCGGGGCTTTGGAAAACCCGATTTTCCCCGTAGGATTTAACTTAATGGAATGAAGTGTCCGGTCAAAAGCAAAAACCTCAGTTTCGACGTTTTTGCTCATCCGGGCAAGCTCTGGCGCGCTTTTTGTCAGGGCGTTCTTTTGTGCCTCAAAACGGGATTTTTTCTCCGGACAGTCAGCGACTTCCATGCTTCGCGACGAATCTGCAAGGATCAGAACGTTTCCCGGGTATGTCTCGGTTTCTGTTTGCATCACGGATGGCCGGGCCAGGATCCAGAGAAGCAGAAGAAGCAAAATCCAGCGAGGAAGAACCAAAAGCCACGATTTTCGTCTGTTTTCAGGCAGAATACTCCACCACGTGCAGATCCCCAGGATGAGGATCAGCGAGATGAGCAGTGGAAAAGAGTGGAAAATCGAGTGGTACATAAGGAACCTCGGGAACATATCCCGAGGGCATCATTTGGAACGAAACGTTTTTTATTTTTCTCCTGTTCCCGGCCGTTTTGACTTAACGGAAAGAATGGAAGCGATCCTTTCAAGGACCAAAACCCCCACCAGACCCGCAAGCAGGGCGCACAGAACGTAAATCTGTTGCTCGGTCGAAAAGGAACTCATCGCGAGGCGTTCAAATTTCATGTGACCTCCCACGAGTGTCATCCGCTGGAACGGCCAAAGGCAAGCGATTGACCCAAGCATAAAACCGATCAAAAGGGAAAGAATTACACCATGGTAGTGTTTCAGGAGGAATTTGAGCAAACGGGAAAATGCTAAAAGTCCCAGAACGCAGCCTGCTCCAAAAACACAGAGTGTCAGGAAATCACCAGGGGTCGTTTTCAGGTGTGCAAGGTCCTTCACACGGGCGATGATTTGCGCATACTCACCCAAAATCAGCAGGATGTAGGAGCCGCTGATTCCCGGAAGGATCATGGCGCAAATCGCCACCAGGCCACAGCAGAAAATGTACAGGAGGCTGGAATCTTCTCCTGCCATGGGGTTCAACGTTGTGATCAACCAGGCAGCGATCGTTCCCAATACTACCGCAATGCCGCAGGCGAAGGTTTTGTTTTTGATCTGATGGAACAAAATAACGACTGACGCGAGGATCATCCCCATAAAGGCCCCGAAGGTGACGGGGAGATGATCTCTCAAAAGCTGGTGCATAAATACCGCCGAGCTGCCCAGACCTACGACGATTCCCAACAGAAGGATACCCAGAAACCCGAATTGTACGTGCTTCAGGGCCTGCCGGATTTTTCCGCCAAAGAGAAGTGAAAGAAAATGCGTGTCAAAACTGCTGATCGCAAGCACCAGTCGTTCGTAAATGCCGACGATCATCGCGACCGTCCCGCCCGAAACGCCAGGAATCGAGTCCGCGATGCCCATCAGAACACCGCGGAGAAAAATGAAGATCGATGAAAGCATTTTGTTTTTAATTATGAATTAAGAATTATGAATTATGAATTGAAGATTTTATTATAAATCCCAGGTAAAACCCTGGCTGTAGGTGGTTCATTCCCACAGCAAATTTATAATTCATAATTCAAAATTCATAATTCATAATTAATTTTAGTGGTTTTTTCCACAGCATTTTTTGTACTTCTTTCCACTGCCGCACGGGCACGGATCGTTCGGGCCAATTTTCGGTCCAACGTTGCGGATCGTTGCGACTTTTTGATTCAAGGAAGCGTCGATCGCGGATTTCTGCTGACGGCCGATCTCGCTGTTCGCGGTTGAATTCTGCATCGCAGTTTTCACCGACGCGGTGGCGGAAGAGGCTTCTGCGTGGTGAGCCGTCTGCTGGGTCCAGGTCGAACCCACGAAACGTTCATCCAGCTGTTCCATACGGAACACCAGGTCCGTGACCCGCTCGCCGACGGACTTCCACATCGCATCGAAGGTCTTCATCCCTTCGCGTTTGTACTCGACTTTCGGGTCCACTTGCGCGTAACCACGCAGACCGACGCTGCTCTTCAAGTGGTCCATCGTCAGCAAGTGCTCTTTCCAGGCGGCATCCAGAATCGAAAGGACCAGTGCGCGTTCCATTTTGCGCATCTCGGGACGGTAACGGTCATCGATCGATTCCATCATTTTCATCCGGAACTGGTCGGCCGTACGGTCTTTCAGCTCGTCGGTATGAACTTCCACGTTCCAGCGGTCCATGACTTCTTTGGAAAGAGCGTCCAGATCTTCGTCGGTGAGGCGGAACTCACGGTTCGTCTGGTGTTCGGCGATGTAATTTTCTACCCACTTCTTGACTTCGATCACGGTCGTGTTTTCTGCCAGGGCGTTTTTACGGCTGAAATCAACGAGCATTTTGTGGAAATCGGCGTGAGTTACATGTTTCAGATCTTCGAAATTAATTTCTGCGTTGAAACGGTCCTTCACCCACTGCTCGATCCCATTCTGGTCGTAAATTCTGTAACCCTGCGCGTCCACGCGGGAGAAATGGTACTCGCCGGCCAAAACCGGGAATTCGATTTCTTTCTCAAAGTACGCATCACCGATGATGCTGAAAAGCTCTTCCTGCAGTTTTTCGGCGGATTTCCCTTCCAGATTTTCTGGTGGAACTGTGATCCCGAATTTACCGCGCAGCCAAGCGGAACACGCTTTCAGGGCGTAGCCTTTTTCCAGTGCATAAGCGCCGTCGGAAAGATCTGTTTTCTGAATGAACGGGATCACTTTTTCGAGCAGGAACGAATCCAGTTCCTCGCGCGGAACAGCCTTCAGGTCACGCTCCCGCAGATTCAGATTCCAGCGTGTATTGATCGATTTGGCCATTGCTTCCCAGTTCCATTCATCTTCCTCGACGTCCTCAGAAAGATTTTCTTCGAGAAGGTCCAGAATCGTCGCTTCGGCCATTCCAAGAGCCTCATTGATCGCTTCTTTTGAGGCTTCCTCAAAGTTCATATTGCGGTAGTGGCGTGGGGTCAACTCGGTCGCGAGCTGATTACCGGCCCAGTTGCAGAACGTTTCCACACCGTAGTTCGGGTCAAGGTACGTCGCAAGGTGATTGGCGAGCTGGTCCTTTACCATGTCGAAAATAAGATCACGGCAATTCACGCCTTCCAGAATGTTCTGGCGGTAGCGGTACGTGCGTTTACGCTGCTCGTCCATTACTTCGTCGTACTCGAGCAGGCTTTTACGAATTTCGAAGTTTCGCTCTTCGACTTTCTTCTGTGCCCCTTCGACACGGCGGGTGACCATCGGACTTTCGATCGCCTGGCCGTCGCTCATACCGAGCCAGCTCAGCGCGCTTTTTACCCAATCACCGGCGAAAATACGCATCAGGTCGTCTTCCAGCGAGAGGTAAAACCGGCTTGAACCAGGGTCTCCCTGACGCCCGCAGCGGCCGCGGAGCTGGAGGTCGATTCGGCGTGCTTCGTGGCGTTCCGTTCCGATCACGTACAGACCACCCAGTTCGCGCACTTCCTGACCTTCTTCTTTCATGTGCTCTTCCGCCTCGATTTTGGCGGTCAGTGCGTCCCACTCCTCGCGCGGGACTTCGAGTCGGGTCGGGTACTTATTCTGGAGAATACTCCACGCCATTGCGTCGGGGTTTCCGCCGAGAATAATATCCGTACCACGGCCGGCCATATTCGTCGCGATAGTCACCATGCCCTTGCGTCCGGCCTGAGCGATGACTTCAGCTTCCTGCTTGTGGTTTTTTGCGTTCAGGACATTATGCTTGACGCCCATCCGGTCGAGCATCGCGGAGATTTGCTCGCTGCGCTCGATGGAGGTCGTACCGACGAGTATCGGCCGACCGGCGCGGTGAATGCTGTAGATCCTGCTGCGCGGGACTTTTTCGACTTTTTTCGTCCGGTCACCACGGAAGACGAAACCAATGTACTCGGGCGTCTCTTCCACGATGTGCCCGCACCAGTCCCGATTGTCTTTGTCGGTCAGTTCCAGAACGTCCCAGCTGTGGACCTTTTCGATTTCTTCGGCGACCGCGTTGTATTTTTCGCGCTCGGTCATGTAAATGAGGTCCGGGAAATTGATACGCTGGAGCTTTTTGTTCGGCGGAATGGCGATCACGTCCAGATTGTAGATCTTCCAGAACTCGTTCGCTTCGGTCATGGCCGTTCCGGTCATGCCGCAGATTTTCGGGTACAGTTTGAAGAAGTTCTGAAGCGTGACGGTCGCCAAGGTCTGGTTTTCCTGTTTGATCGTGACGCCTTCTTTCGCTTCGACGGCCTGATGCAGACCGTCGGACCAGTTACGGCCCGGCATAAGTCGGCCGGTGAACTCGTCAACGATCACGATCTCGCCATCGTTGATAACGTAATTCACGTCCAGTTTGTACAGATGATGGGCTTTCAGCGCGTTATCGATCAGGTGCGGCCATTCCATATTCCCGGCCGTGTAGAAACATTCGACGCCGGCGAGATGCTCGGCCGTCCGGATCCCTTCGTCGGTCAGGTTCGTGGAGTGTTCTTTCTCGTTGACCTCGAAATCGACGCCTTTTTTGAGCTGGCGGGCGATGCGGTCGGCTTCGCGGTACTTGCTGATGTCACCGTGGGCCGGGCCGGAAATGATGAGCGGCGTACGCGCTTCGTCGATCAAAATGTTATCCACTTCGTCGATGATCGCGAAGTTTAACGCTCCCTGCGCCTGCTGAAGTTCCTTCGGGTAGCGCCAGTCGTTCTTTGCCGCGGGGCGCATATTGTCACGCAGATAATCGAAACCCAGCTCGTTGTTCGTACCGTACGTGATGTCGCAGCGATAGGCGGCCTGGCGCTGGTCGTTCGAAATGTTGGACTGAATGGAACCGACCGTCAGGCCGAGCGACATATAAAGGGGGCCCATCCATTCCATGTCACGGCGGGCGAGGTAATCGTTGACCGTCACGACGTGGACCCCTTTGCCGGAAAGGGCGTTCAGGTAGGCCGGAAGCGTCGCGACGAGTGTTTTACCTTCACCGGTGATCATTTCGGCGATCGAGCCGCTGTGAAGGACCGCACCGCCGATGAGCTGAACGTCATAGTGGCGCATACCGAGCACACGATGACCTGCTTCACGGCAGACCGCGAAGGCCTCAACGAGAAGGTCGTCGAGCGTTTCGCCGGCTTCAAGACGTTTTTTGAATTTGAACGTTTGTTCCCGCAATTCCGCATCCGTCATGGCGGTATAACGGGATTCCAGTTCATTAATGGCAGCGATTTTGGGCGCCAGTTTTTTCAGGAAGCGGGCATTGGCTGAACCGAACATGGAGGTGATCCCGTGCTCGATTTTCTGGCCCACATTATTGAAAAGATCCTGTGTGAGGTCCCATACGCGTTCCCAATTTGGCATTTTAATTTCCTGTCCGTTTATATTATCTCTGTTCAACCTTATAGGCTGATAATCCACCTATTTTAATATTATATGGTATAACTATAACAGACTATTTAATTTGGTCAAGAGGAATACCGGAAAAAAAAGTAAAAAATAGAAGAGATTTTGGAAAATTTTCAGAATTATAAGGAAAACCTTGCGGCCCGGAAAGGGATCGGCTGGAGATTTAGCAAATCTGTGAATAGAAGTAAGCGCGATCATAGCCGGTGCCGCTTGGTATTCCTGTGTGTGTTTTGTAAGTGTTCTGGATTATGTTTCGGGGAAAACCTCGCGGCCCGGAAAGGGATCGGCTTGCATTAAACTAAAAAAGTTAGAAGTAAGCGCGATCATAGCCGGTGCCGCTTGGTGTTCCGGTGCGTGTTTTAGCACCGCATCCACTTGAGTATTTTCACGTAGGAAGTGGAAAAGTCCTTAAAATGGAACTGCTCGTCTGCGGTTTCTTTTTCTTCGTCGGAAATGAACTCCCCACCCCGGGCCTCCACGTGCCACGAAAGGAGGTCATACACGGAAACCGCCGGAGGCTCCATGAACGAACGAACCAACTGTTTCATTCCATTCAGGTTTTGCGCGGCGACCGGGGAGCCTTTCATGTCCAGATCGAGGACGACGTAATCCAGCTCGTCAAGGTCAAACGCGATAGCCAGCGCGTTCACGGACGGCGTTACAAGGACGAAACTGTTTTTGACCGTTTTCGGGACCCAAATCAACGAGGATTCCGGCTTTTCGCGTTCCATATATCCGAAAACGGGTTTTACTTCCCCCAAGGTGCGGCGGTCGTAATTGCGCACGTCCACGATGACGTAACGAAACCGTTTACGGGCTTCTTCGAGTACGATGTCCACGTACTCGGCGCAGTCTCCGACCCGGTGGCGTACGTCACCGCTGTGGCAGCCGAAATCCGTGCAGTAACCGGTGCACCAGCTGAGGACCTCGCAGCGATCTTCTCCGACGAAAGTCGCCGAGAGGTCGAGGTCAATGTCTCCTTTGGGGTCCTTCCAGTGGACGTAAAAACGGACCACTTTGGCGACGGGATTTTCCAGCGGAGTGTGGGTCCCACGGACTTGTGTTTCCAGCGCGTCGGAGACGGTCCGCATATTCGTCGGGAGCGGTATTTTCCGAAGCTGGGGGTCGATCCAGCAGCGGCCCATCGCGGGAAACTGCGAGAAACGGCGTTTGAGGCTGGTTTTGATGGTTTCGCACACCTCGTCCACGATTTCCGGCTGGAGCGCTTTCAAGGGCGTGAGCGGAATGGGGGTCCGGCTCCCTTTGATCGTCACTTGGCGGCCCCATTGGTTTTCTTTGCGGTCAATGAAGTGCCCCAGCAGTTCGTAAAGGACCTTTTCCGACACTTTGTCCGAAATGCCGCAGAACCGATCCAGGATCAAGCGGGTGCGCTCGGTTTGGTCCTTTGAATTCAGGATCTCACGGGTGCGGGTGGCATGTTTTGCGTTCATAATGATGAAAAACGGTTACGATTTTTACTTACTCTTCATTTTCCGGATCAGGCTCAATCAGGCCAACCTCTTCCAAGGCTCTGATTCCCGCCCGATTCATTGCCCGTGCCGCCCACATATCACACAATTCGCGCATGTCACGTTGGTATTCCTCCTGAAAAACCTTGAGGAACTGGCTTTTCAATGTCTCGTCCACCTTGCCGGGGAAAGCGAGCCAACGCTCATCCGGGGTCATTCGGTATGCCGGTTTTTTCCACTTCGGACAGCAATCTGGCGGCGGAGCGGTCTGCCTTTGCTCCTTGATCGCGGCGGCGGCCCGGGATCGTTTTTCCTGGCGGCGGCGATGACGTTCCGGGTAGTGCTGCCCGGTATAATCACGTTCCGCTTCGGTTCCGACCCGAAGGAGAGCGTCCAGGCGGCGGGCGAACTCGCCAGGACGCTGGGCCAACAATTCGAGCTGGGTTTCCAGCGAGTCCGCGTTTTCCACACGGGAGTTCCACGTCCGGATTTTTCCGTTTCGAAGTTTCTGGAACGCCTGAAACGTTTTCGGGAAAACTTTCGCGTAATCACCGACGTGAAGCCGTTCACCGACCCGGATCCAGCGTTTTTCGTACCGGAGCATTTCTTCTGCATTGATCGGCAAAGATTCGAGCATCGCCATGATCTCGCGGCGTTCGGCACGGTTAAAATTACGGATCCGGTCCGCTTTGCTCGTGAAGAGGTAATCCCCTCCGCTGCGTCCCACGATGATCCGCAGAGCGTCCGTCGTGGTGAGTTTTTCGGGGTAAAGGTCCAGTTCCACCGCCAGCCAGCAAAGCGTTTCCTTGAACGGAATCGTTTCCGGCATAAGTGTCTGGAGCTCCTTGCGGGTACGGTTCCCGACGAACCATTCAAGGACTTGGTGGTCCATCGGAGAGATGGACTGATTCACCGAAACGAGGTCCGTAAAGATCCGGTCGAAATCCTCTGCTGAGGCGACGTCGATCATCTTGTATTTTGTGTGCTCGAAAGCCGGTCGAGCCTCCACGGGGCATTGTTCCGGGATGTAGGTTCCGTTAGAGAGGTAGTGGAGGAATGCGTTCAGGAAAAGTTCCGCCTCCGTCATATTCATGACCTGCGTCGGGAAACCAGCATACAGTGGTTTATAGTCACCATCGCCGAGAGTCTCACGTATCCAGGCGACGATTTCGTCGTGAAAATCAATGGCGTCGTGCTCTGGCGCACGGGAAAGACTCTCGAAAGCCTTTTCCGTCAGCATGTAACCAAAATGCATCAGTTCCGCCTGGATCGTACACGCCAGATCGCGATGATTTTCATTGCCGTCCAAGAGGAACATTCCACGCTGAAAAGCAATTATGTTTCGGGACAAGTCAGCCATTTCGAAATCTCAAAGTAATTTTATCAGTTTTTCGTCCAAATTTTTTGCACTTCAAAACAGGCGGGGAAGAAAAGGTGTGAGAAACGTTTTTCAGGTTCGAAGAAAGATGAAATTTGCCGCCTGGAGAAAATCAGTCTCTTGCGAGTTTTTCCTCAGGCGGCGTCTTCAGTAGTTAGTTATCTCATTTCACGTTGACGGCCGGGACGACCCAAACGCTCAGCTCGGTTTCGTATTCAGCGGAAATGTGGATCTTCACTTTGTAGAGACCCACTTCACGCAGCGCACTGGAAAGACGAACCTGGTCTTCAGCCAGCGTGATGTTCTGGGCTTTCAGAGCGTTGACGATTTCCGGAGCGCCGACCGAACCGTAGAGGCGGCCTTCGTCGTTGGCGTTGACGCCGATGGAAACGCTGACGTTCTGGAGCTGCTCGTAAAGAGCCTGGGCTTCCGCGCACTTGGCTTTGTGGATTTCAGCCAGAAGCGCTTTGTGCTTCTCGACCATGCGCTTGTGGTGTTCACTGGCGATCGTGGCAAGACCCTGCGGAATGAGGTAGTTGTGAGCGTAACCGGGCTTCACTTCAACGACATCGCCCTGTTTGCCCAAGTTATCGACGGACTGGATGAGCAGAAGCTCAATGCCGCCATTGGCGCCCTTCGGGAGGCGCTTCATTTTGAAAGAGTTACGCTTGATTTTCTTCTGTTTTTTGGTGTTGGGCATTTGATTATCCTTTCTTATATTGTATCACTGGTCGTGAATTGAAACCCGTTGGGGTACAACCCACTCACTGAAAATCAGCATCCAGTGAAAATATTCGCCAACAGGTGAAATTAACGTGCACGCGGCTGAAGGAGCGCATTGCTCATTAGTTCAGCTGCGAGGTGTCCCTGCGCGGTACGCAGGTTAGATGGAAATGAATTCCACCAGCTTTTTTGCAAACGTGTTCAGATGTCCGGGAAAGGACGTTCTGTGCCGCTGCGTAAAAAGCGTTTTTAACCGTCCTAGAACGGGATATCATCCGCGGGAGGCTGAGGGCCTGGCTGTTGCTGACGCGGAGCGGGAGTGTAACCGCTGTCGTACGAGCCGTAGGCTTCCGATTCGTCACGCCCGGGACGCGGACCACTGTTTCCACTATTGGAACGGCTGCTGAGCATCTGCATTTTCTCGCCGACCACACGAAGCTTGGAACGTTTTTGGCCTTCCTGCTCCCACTGGTCCAGCTTCAGACGGCCTTCAATCAGGACCGACGACCCTTTGGTGAGGTACTGGTTGCAGGTTTCGGCCTGCTTCGCCCAGAGCGTCACGTCGATGAAAGTCGCTTCTTCGACCCATTCTCCTTCAGGAGTTTTGCGACGGTCGTTGACCGCCAAACCAATTTCACAGACCGGCATTCCGGAAGGTGTGTAGCGCAGATCCGGATCACGGGTCAAATTCCCAATGAGAATGACACGATTGTAACTGGCCATGGCAAATCTCCTTTATGAAATATGGAGTCGAATGAATTGAGGAAATTATTCTTCGTCTTCTTCTTCGTCGTCTTCGTAATCTTCGACGTTGATTTCTTCATCATCCGTTTCGGGAAGCTGACGATCCTGGAAAGCGGCCGGGCCAACTTCGGCGTGTTTGACGAGTTCGTCAACAATGCGCGGATCGATTTTGATGAAGAGGTTACGAATGTTGACGTCGTACAGGCTGAACTGGCGATTCAGATCTGCCAGATTCGCGCTGTCAAGACGAAAATACATAAGCCAATAAAGACCTTTGCGCTGTCCTTTGATCGGATAGGCAAGGCGGCGTTCTTCCCACTGACGGCTGACAAGGATCTCTCCTCCGGCGTCCGTGACGAGTTTGTTGACCTGAGCGGCCACACCTTCCGGATCACGAGCATAACGCCCGGAATCCAGAATGAACATTCCTTCGTAAACGTTAAGTGCCAAGGTTTTACTCCTAAAATGAAAAAAACTAACTACTGAATAATGAATAATGAATAACGAATAACGAATAATGAACACTTCGCGTAACGTAAACGACAGAATGAATTCAAACCGCGCGTAATTCCGGCCTACGGCCTTCATTACCGCCTTTCATTATTCGTTATTCGTTATTCATTATTCATTTTTGATTATATTTCGTCATGGCTCGATCTGCGCCTTCTTTAGCCCAGAGTTCCACGGCGTCCGCGGCGGTCTGGACGGCGACGTCGATCAATTCGCGGTCCTTTTTGTCGAATTTGGAAAGGACGTAGTCCGCCAAATCCCAGCTGGCCGGCTTGTCACCTACGCCAATCCGCAGACGTGTTACCTGGTCCGTCGAGAGCGCACGAATGCAATCTGCCAGTCCTTTTTGTCCCCCGGCAGAGCCTTGCGTTCGGATACGAAGTTTTCCAACCGGAAGGTTCACGTCATCGCAGATGATCAGGACGTCCGGAATTTCAACCTTGTAAAAGTCCACAAACGGACGAACGCATTGGCCGCTGAGGTTCATATAAGTCACAGGAGAGATGAAAACGACTTTTTCGTTCCCGATTTTCCCTTCCATGAACTCACCCTGAAACTTGGTCTTTGTTCGACCATCGCCGTGACGTTTGGCCACTTCTGCCAGCACCTCGTAACCAATATTGTGGCGTGTGCCGACGTATTTCGAACCGGGATTTCCGAGACCAACGATCAGTTTCATACGGGTTTTCCGCTCTTTTACGTCCTCCAGCAGTTCCGTCGTTCCACGCTTCGTGGAGAGGATCCGATCGACGCCTTCTTTGTTAGGCTGAGCGTCCCGAAATTCTTCGGCAAATACTTCATCGGCCGGGTGCGAGTTCCGGGTTTCGTCATTCCAGACTTCCAACTCACTGGAAAACACGTGGTCCACACTCATTTCGTGAACACGTTGGGCGGAACTTTTGCCGAAGAACCAGCTTTTCAGCAGTGTAATCAGGCTCATAAGGACCGCCGTTCTGGATGCTACCTGTTTGAGGCGTGAAATCAGGCTTCAGGTTCTTCTTCAGCCTTCTTGCGGGCGATAACTTCCGGTTCACCTTCGGCGGGCGCGGCAGTTTCTTCAACCTCTTCCTTCTTCACGACGCAAGCGACGACGACGGCGTCGGCAGCCAGGTCACAAGTGACGCCTTCCGGCATTTTGATGTCGGCGACGGTGATATGCTGGTTCAGGGCCAAATCGCTGATGTTGACGAACAGGGCGTCCGGAATGTTCAGAGCGGAGCATTCAACTTCCGCTTCGTGAATGAGCTGTTCGACGACACCGCCTTCGCGCAGACCGATCGCATCGCCCTTGAGGACGAACGGGACGGTGACGGTGATTTTTTCGTTCGCGTCAATACGAGCGAAATCAACGTGGAGGACTTTATTGCCCCAGACGTTCCACTGGACTTCTTTGATGAGAGCTTCGTCGGTGCAGTCGCCCGAGAATTTAACGATCTGATGACCGTGGCGGAGGATCATGTTCATCGCCGCCGCGTCAATGACCAGGTTGACCGGGTCCTGTTTATGTCCGTAGAGGTTTGCCGGAATCAGGCCTTCGTCACGAAGACGGCGGATTCTGCGCTTTCCAAATGTGTTACGAACTTTGACTTCCAAAACTTCCAATTCTGCCATTGCAAACCTCGATTCTATATACCGTATGCTTTGAATTTCCGCTTCACCGCTATTTTTCGTGTTATTGAAAAAGCTCTTTCCGCAGGACCATCCTGCGCGCAATTTTAAAGTGAACGGTTTCGTATAAACGGCCCGGCCCCGGAAACCTTGGCGTGTCGTGCTGCATCATGACACGATTTCGACGAGACACAAGGGAGCGTTATTCCCTTTTAAAAAGCCGTATATACACTATGGAATCGATATTATGACAGAAATCTGAAAAATTTCAAGGGGGGGAGGGGAGAATTTTTAAATTATGAATTGGGAATTATGAATTATGGATTGGGGGCATTGTTGGGGCACATCAGCCATATTCCATTTGCCAATTCATAATTCATAATTCTTCATTCTTAATTAATTATGGTGTTCCGCGCCGGATTTCCTCGTCGCGATCCCAGTTGTCGGAGAGGCCGATTCCCGGTTTATCCTCTTCACCGGGCATTTTGGGCCATGGTGGTTTTTGCAGACACGGCTTGCGTGCGGGTATTAATGCTACAGGTGAATAATGCTTCCGACGTGGATTTCGCGAGACTTTGGCCGACAGAATTTTGTCAGGCATTTCACAGCCCGGGACTTCGAGTACCCGTTTTTCGAGCTCCATTTCATCTTCCAATTCTTCGTTCGGGTCGTAAGGCTGACGCTCGAGGAAGAACGAAACCACATCCATCCCGCGGATGACCCGACCGAAAACGGTATGTTTTCCGTCGTAATCCCTATTGGGACGGTAGCAGATGAAAAACTGTGATCCTCCCGTGTTAGGGCCGGCATTTGCCATGGAGACAGTACCACGGAAGTGTTTCCGGGAGTTAGGGCCAATTTCGTCTGGAATCGAATATCCCGGTCCATCGTCATGGTTGTGGCGTTTTTTAAGCGTTCCATCCAGTTCAGTTTCGGTACGAAGCAGCTCCGACCCACCCCCCTGAGCCATCTGACCATGAATGACACGATGGAAGTCCAGGTTCGTGTAAAACCCTTTTTCTACGAGGAAGATGAAGTTTGCCACGGTGTTTGGGGCTTCATTTTCGAACAGCTCGATTTCGACTTCGCCGCGGGTCGTCGTCAGGATCACGCGCGGCAAATCGCCGTTCATATCATCCCGTTGACGCAATTCCAACTCGCGCCGCCATTCGGTTTGCCAGTACTCCAGATTCTTGAAAGGGCTTTCGTTGTATTCAAACTCCGACTTGCGGCGCCATTGGAGCTGCATGAGTTTCGGGCCGTATTTGGCTGCCGCGTCGAAATCGTTCGAGTAAAGGGACGAATAAGCCGCGGCGTCGATGATTTCGTCAGACGCGAACTCGCTACTGCTCAGGAGCTTTTTGCAGACGGCAAACGCTTCTTCGTAGAGGTCCAGCCGACGGTACTCGCGCAGCACATTCACAATAAAGGCGTCCAGATCAGTATTTTCACGTGGGTATTTCAGCAGACAGACGATCGCCTGGTCCATAAGCTGCCGATGGAGTGACTGCGCCTCTTCACGAAGTTTGTTGAATTCGCGCCTGCACTCCTGCCGCCGTTCGTCAGTCGTTTCCACATCACGGAATTCGGTCCGCAGGTCCACCATCTGCTGAAGGATCGGTTTCCATTCTTCCAGAAGGCGGTCAAAATCCTGCCGCTCCTTGCGTACGGGAGCAGAGTCCTGTGCGTAAAGGCACGTGAAAACGAGCGAAAGGAAAAGGAACAGGAAAAAAAGTTTGTGTTTCATGGAAGTGTCATTTATTGGATGGCTGACGACTTTGAGAATCTTTTATACTTTATTTACCGTGCAGCCTGCTTCATTCATGGTCTGTACCAATTTATTATACGTTGTTTCGTCGGGAAAGGTTCCAATGATCGCGCCGCCGCTACCGGCAAATTTTGCGGAAACACCAATCGAACGGGCAAGTTCTACCATTTCGATCTGGGCGGGAGCGATTTTACAGATTTTTCTCCGTAAATCGAAATTGGCGTTCATCAAGTCACCCAGCCGCGGCCAGTTTTGATCCAGAATGGCCGTTTTGGCCAGGTCGGTCAGTTCGGCGAAACGTTTCATGGCGTCGTGGACTTCCGGGACACCATTGTCCCAGCGGTGACGCAGGTCGTTGTGCGGGACTTCCGTTGGCTCGCTTACATCTGTTTTGAACGCAATATAAAGCGGGGGAGGATTGTCCGGATCAAGCTGGAGCGGTTCATAAAAACCATACTTCAGACCGTTTTTTGTCCGCATTTTCTTGCGGGAAAAGTCCATGTAAACCATTCCTTCGTAAACCTGAATAACACGGTCCTGCAATCCGGCTGTGATTCCCAGTTCACATTGCTCGACCGAAAGGACCAGAGAGGGCAAAAGGTATTTGGGAATCGATACGTCGTAAAATTCCATTAGTGCGCGAAACGTCGCGACGATGATCGCGCTTGAACCAGCCATACCGACCTGTCGGGGAATATTCGTCTCGAACCGAATCGAGAAGGTACGGTCATGCAGGGTGATCCCGTATTGGTGGCAGTACTCCGCGAATCGTTTGATGGAGGCCTTGATTAACCGTACGCCTCCATAATAACCGTGTTGACGAACATCTCGAACCAAATCGTCAATAGAGCGAAAACGATTGTTGTTTTCGCGCATAACGATTTCTAATTCTTCCCATTCATAAACGGTGACCCGGGCAAAATACGCCGGCAGGATCACGGAGATCGTCTTCCCGAAATACCCATCGGACGGATTTCCAATGACCCCCGCACGGGCACAGGCGGTTTTGCGGATGATTTGAATGGACATAAAAACCCCATTTTTTAATTATGAATTATGAATGATGAATCAGGGGGGACCATCGTATGTGAGGCGGTAATGGAGGCCGAAGGCCGGAATTACGCATCTGGACCGCCGTCCCTCCGTATTAACGACGCTGGAAGCGTCATCCCCGTAGATGTCGGTTTTTGAGGCGATGCTGGAAGCATCATCCCCTTAATTCATAATTCATCATTCTTAATTCTTAATTTATTTCACCATTTGCTTTATTTTTTTCCGGATCGTCTCTCCATGGTCCGGGTCGGCCAGAGCGAATTGCAGGAACGCCAGGAAGTAGCTCTCGTAGTTTCCAATATCAAACCGATGTTCCTGTGGGGTGACTCGCACTCCGAAAACCTTTCCTCCCGCGGCGATCATGGCCTGAATTGCGTCGGTGAGTTGAATTTCATCGTTCTTGCCCGGTTTCGTTTTGTACAGAAAATCGAAAATTTTAGGTTTGAACACGTAACGGCTCGCGACGGCCATCCGGCTTGGCGCTTCTGCCACGGAGGGTTTCTCCACGATTCCGCCAAGCTGGAAAATATTCGGATCCTTCATATTTATCGGTTTCGCGATTCCATAACGGTGGACTTCATTTTCAGGAACTTTCTCAAATGCGATGACGGCATCAGCGTTACGCTCTTCAAAAACCTCGATCATCCGCTCGACGACGCGACTTTTTGCGTTCACCCCCAAAATCGTATCACCAAGAGCAACCACGAACGGTTCGTTCCCCACAAACGACTCGGCACAGAGGATCGCGTGTCCCAACCCCAACTGACGGCGTTGACGGGTGTAAAAGTACTGCAGGTCCGCTTTTTCAAACGCCAGTTCGTTTAGAAGTTCTTCTTTACCGGTTTCACGCAGATGATTGATCAACTCCATGTCGAGGTCAAAGTGATTTTCGATTGCGATTTTCGTTGGACCGGTAATAAAAAGGAGTTTTTGCAGACCACACCGATTTAACTCTTCCACGACGTACTGCACAACAGGTTTGCGTCCAACAGGAAGCATTTCTTTTGGAAGACTTTTTGTGAGTGGAATCAGACGCGTACCACGTCCCGCGACTGGAATGACCGCCAGTTTTACCGCCATTTTGTTCTTTCTTTTGAAAAAAGGAAGTGAATTTGAATTATTATTTAACAGGCAATTTCTCTATTTTAATCGTATTTTATCAAAAAGTCAAGTACCCAATGGTTCTTAAATGCTATATTTTGCCTATTTTGTGCAAACAATTTTGAAGGAACTTGCGTAAAAAAGAGGGAAAAAAGATTTTCTCGAAAATTTCCCGATCGAATTTCGGTTTCTCGTTCTTTTTTTGCCCTTTAAACCGTTACAATCGGAATTTTGCAAATTATCTTCTTTTCCCTCTGTAAATAGCCGAATCCTGAAATGGTATAACATAATCAAATTACCGCTATTTATGGCGGTCTTACTTAAACAGAGCACTCATTATGAAAAAGCCTCCGTTTACTTCACGTTTCCTGCTTCTGACGGTTCTCACCGCCGGAATGATGTTTTCCGCTTCACTTTTAGCCCAGGACGCCCCCGAATCATCGGTTCGGCCTGCCCGTCCGGCTGCCGCCAGGCCTCAGGTGAAGGTTAATGTCCCGCAGCGCCAGCTTGCACCGCACGTTTTCACGAAAATCAACCCTGGTTTGGATGAAATGTACATCGTGAATACATTCAACCTGAAGGACTTTAACAAGAAGGACGAAAGTGGCAAGGCAACGGATATTCCGTACTCTTGGGCTCGACGTCAGCCCTTCTATAATAATGTATGGTATTTCGATTTTGAGATAAAATCGCTCCGGACGATCACGCTTCCCTCGGCGATTGTTGTCAATGGTCAACAGCGCCCGGTTCTCAAAAAGTATTTGTACCTGATATATCGTATTACTAATCCGGGGGTCTATTATACGGTAAAAAAAGTACAGACAAATGATGCTGTAGCGGGCCTGAAGGACCGGCAGACTGAGGTTTACAGCCAGTTCATTGAAGAAGAAGCGAAACCCCTGCAGGAGTTGGGAAACAGTCTTTATGGTGGAAAAGGCGATATGCCGTCGATCACCAAGCTGGACCCGATGGAGGCGATGCCCATGAGTTTTGAGTTCGTGACGGAAAAGACCAAAGTGCTGGAATTTACGCCGTTGTTCGAGTTGAGGATGGAAGACGAACAGAAGGTGGACTTCCAGACGAACACGCTAAAGTTGCGCCGGCGTAAGTTGGTCGATGAATTTAACCCCTACGTGGTTCGAAGAATTGCCGAAAAGGAACGTCCCGGTGGAAAATTACACGGTTCCTGGGATTTTATTGGAAAAAAAATTAAGCCGGGTGAAACGGTTTGGGGGGTGGCTTTCTGGTCCGACATTAATTATACCGCAGACCGGTTTTCTATCGTAATTAGCGGGCTGCAAAACGTGCGCAAATACGAAAAGGAAGATCAGAAATATTATTACAAAAATCTAAAATTAAATTACTGGCACCCTGGAGATTTAGATATTTTTCGATTTGGGCAGCCGGGGGGGCTTGACTTCGAGTGGATTTTCGAGTAAAATAGTACCCGCTTGTTAAAAAATCGCAAATATATCAAGAGTCATTTTTACAGGAGTGTTTATTATGGCACATAAAAAAGGTCAAGGCAGCAGCCGTAACGGTCGTGATTCCAACGCGCAGCGTTTGGGAGTTAAACTTTTCGCGGGTCAGGAAGCGAAGGCTGGAAATATCATCGTTCGTCAGGTTGGCAACAAATATCACCCCGGCAAAGGCGTTGGTCAGGGAAATGATTATACCCTTTTCGCTTTGGAAGATGGTTATGTTCGTTTCGATCGTAACGGTCGCCGTGTGAATATTTGCGCTACTCGTGAAGAGGCTTGTGCGGCTCAGTGAGTTTTGCACATCGCTGAAATAATTAAAAGACGTTCCTTTTCATGGGAACGTTTTTTATTTTAAAATCTTGTATTTTATGTCATTTCTGAGAAATTTTTAAAAAAATCTCCCCCCACCCCCTTGAAAGAATTTCGGAATGTGGTATATTATGCGTTCACTTGAGTGAGGAATCACCAAGTATGATCTTTGACAATTAGATGAATTTTTCATGAAGCACAAAAATTTTATCGGGAACCTTGATAGAATTTGAGTAAAGTCAACAAGTGGGTTGTTGATAAGATCAACATCAATAACCAAATCTGACAAGAACCGAATTGTCAGTG
>JAFTCU010000084.1 GCA_017454585.1 Thermoguttaceae bacterium
CCGTCTTTGCGCCAGTACGGACGGAGCTTCTGGTTCAGGAACTCGAGGCAGTACTCGTCGTCGTAGCCGATCAGAACGGTCCGGCTCTGCGCGTCGGCGGTGACTTCCGGAAGGTCAAAGACGCACGAAACGACCGGCCAGCGATCGGAGCATTTACGCGGAAAATCGGAATCGTCCGCAGAAACCACGGTCCCTTCGTTCACGAACGTCTGGCGTGCGGCCTGATCCTCCGCGATGCGCAGAACTCCCCCGGAGTTTTTAGAAACGGCGAGGACCGCGTACCCCCACTCGATGCGGAGATCATCACCCGGGCGGCTCAAAACCTTCTGGTCGGCCGAGCCGAAACGCAGAATATTCAGTTTTTCCGTTTCCAGCCTTTTCGCGCAGACGGCCTGGGACGGGTCATCGACGCAGATCTCCGCCGAATTGTCGTAGTAAAGTTTCACAGCGTGTTTTTTCCCGTCGATCGAACGGACGGTCCAGGTCAGGTACGTGACCGGCCGGGCAAACGCCATCAAGTCGCCGTCCATGACGCTCGGAGTCGTGAACGTCAGCGTCAACTCAACGCCCGCGTCCGAGAAAGTGTAAATGGTCCGGGTGGGAAGGATCTGAAGCCCCGTCTGTTTCATGGCCGGTACATCAAAATGAGAGTCTTTCGACATAACGGCGAAATTCTGGCCGTCGATTTTGATGAGGCTCAAAAGGCACTGAATTCGGCCGGTCCAGTGGGTCGTGAAACGGTCCGCCAACCCGTCGCCCTGGGACCAGATGCTGAAATACGGATCGTGAACGACGAGCGGAACGGCTGGGGCGCGCAGGCCCTCGGCAAAGCAAATCGTCGTGGTCAAAAGAGCCAGCGCACAAAAGAATGAACGGATCATGGAAATCTCCTGATTAAAGTGTGAGGAAGGAAATGACGAAACATCAAAAACCTCATTTTACCGGATTTCAGTTTTTTCGCAAGTGGGGGATTTACGAAAACATAGAAGATGGTATAATCAAATGCAGAATGAAGGCGCGGTTCCATTTCGAGTTAGGAGTGAGGAGTTAGGAGTGAGGAGTTGCGCTGACGCGTAAGGTTCGTTCCAAAAAGACTTCAACCCATAAAAAGTCAAAGGCTTTTTTAACTCCTCACTCCTCACTCCTCACTTTTTCCAGTTCACACGCAGTTTTATGCCCAAAAAAACATCACTTCCGACCACCGTTCACCTTTTCACCGATGGGGCGTGCAGCGGGAATCCCGGCCCGGGCGGGTGGGGGTGCATCCTGCGCCATTTGCCTACCGGGAAAGAAAAAGAGCTTTCCGGCTCCGAGCCGCAAACGACGAACAATCGGATGGAACTGATGGCCGTCATTCAGGGCCTGCGCCAGCTGAACCGGCCGTGCGGCGTGCTCGTCGTTTCGGACAGTCAGTACGTCCTGAACGGCCTGGAGAAATGGATGAAGGGCTGGAAAAGCAAAGGCTGGAGACTCAGCGACGGCAAACCGGTCAAGAATCAGGACCTCTGGATGGAGCTGGACGAGCTGAAAAGTCGGCACTCGCTCACGTTCCAGTATGTTCACGGCCACGCGGGCCACGAGGAAAACGAACGCTGCGACCAAATGGCGGTCGAGGCATACAAGAAACTCAAGAAATAAAAAACGGGGCGGTCTGTTCAACTCGCCCCGATTTCATTTTTATTTCAGGCTCTTCAGTTTCTCGGCGGCCTGTTCCGGCGTAATGTCGCGCTGCGGCTCACCCAGCATCTCGTAGCCGACCATGAACTTTTTCACGGTCGCGGAGCGCAAAAGCGGCGGATAGAAATGCGCGTGGAGCGTCCAGTGAGCCACGTCCTGATTTTCGTCCAGTGTGCCCGGCGCACCGTGCCAGCCCATCGAGTACGGGAACGACGTGTTGAACAAACGGTCGTAGATCCCGAGGAATTCTTTCAGGATCAGCGCCAGCGAGTCGCGCTGGGAGTCGTTCAGGTCCACGATCCGGTGGGCCTCAAACTTCGGAAGGAGAAGCGTTTCGTACGGCCAGACCGCCCAGAAGGGGACGAGGACCGCCCAGTCCTCATTTTCCGCGACGACCCGTTCCTGAAGTTCAAGCTCTTTTTCGAGGTAAACCGCCAGCATGTTCTTGCCGTACTGGTCCAAGAACGCTTTCTGGTTCTTTTCCTCAGCGGCCGGCTCGTTCGGGAGCGAGGTTGAAGCCCAAATTTGCCCATGCGGGTGAGGATTCGAGCAGCCCATGATCTGCCCCTTGTTTTCAAAGATCTGGACCCAGCGGTACTTGCGCAGAAGTTCGTCGGCCTGCTCCGTCCAGACGTCGATGACGTGGCGGATCTCCGGGACTTCCATTTGCGGGAGTGTCAGATCGTGGCGCGGCGAGAAGCATATCACGCGGCACTCGCCCCGGACGCTTTCACTGCGGAAGAGCGGGGTTTCGGACGGGCTTTTGATCGTTTCGTCCGTTTCTTTCAGCAGGGCGGAGAAATCGTTCTGAAAGACGAAAGTCGAGTCGTACTTCGGATTCTGGGCGCCGGCAGCACGAGAGTTTCCCGGGCACAGGTAGCACTTCGGATCGTACTCGGGGCGATTATTCGGAGCGGCGTCTTCCACCTTACCCAGCCACGGGCGCTTCCCGCGGTGCGGCGAAACGAGTACCCAGTCCCCACTAAGGGGGTTAAAACGACGATGCGGTTCGTTGCGATGTTCCTCTGGTAAAATGTTCATCTTAATAACCTTGAAATATGAATCAGGAAATGGAAGTCCATAAATGTCAATTAAGCAGCCAAAGGCTGGAGAGACTGTAAGCCGGATTCTGTACGAGGGCCGAAGCCTCACGAGTGTCAGTTTAAGAAA
>JAFTCU010000085.1 GCA_017454585.1 Thermoguttaceae bacterium
ACCGTGGGGAAACGCTCTCCCAGCTCGGAAAAAAGGGCTTCGAACCACTCCAGCCTCAAGTGGGGGTTCAGCCCGCCCTGGAGGAGGATCTGGTTCCCGCCCAGAGCGATCGTTTCTTCGATTTTTCGGAAGATCTCGTCGCGGGAAATGACGTACGCAGCCGGGTCACCGTCGTCGCAGGAGAAGCCGCAGAACTTGCAGCGGCACTCGCAGACGTTGGTGTAATTGATGTTTCGGTCCACGTTGTACGTCCGATACGGCTCGGGATGAAGCCGCCGCGCCATCTCGTCCGCGGCCTTCCCCAGCCGGGCCAGGTCGTTCGACTTCAAAAGCGCCAGCGCGTCCTCTTCGGTCAGACGCCGCGTCCCTCGGGCGGCTTTTTCCAAAACGTCGATCAGCGAGTCGTTCATTTCTGGCCCTCATGAAGACGGAACTGCTCGGGGTTCGGAACGTCCTCGATCTTTTTGATGGTCTTGATGATCTGCTCGCGTTCCTTTTCCATGGCCCGCACGCGGCCGCACGAGCACATCATCTTCCGCCGGCCGATCAGGTGCGAAAAGCCGATCGCCACAAAATAAAAAAGGAAAATTAAAATCGACGCCGCGATGGTGATCAGGATGGTTTTCATAAGAAACTCCGGAAACGTGGTAAAACTTACGCCTTCCAGTATAACCGGAACTGGAAATTTTTCAAGAGGGACGGGGAAAAATCGAAGGAAAAAACTCCCCCCCTTGAAAATTTCCCATGAAGCGGTTAAAATGAGGGAAATGCTGATCCAAAACCAGAAAATAAACCGTTACAAAGCATGAACTACATCGGCTCCAAATTTCGTCTCTGCCCGTTCATCTTAAAGACCATTCACGAAGTCGCCGGGAACGATTTGACCGGGATGGTTTTCTGCGATATTTTCGCCGGAACGGGGATCGTTGGGCGAACTTTCAAACCGCTCGTGAGGAAAGTCATCGCGAACGACTTCGAGTTTTACAGTTACGTCCTGAACCAGAACTACATCGGAAACCACCTTCCGATTCCCGAAAAGGAGGCATTTCTCGAAAAGCTCAACGCGCTGCCGCCCGTCCGGGACGGTTTCATTTACCGGAATTACTGCTTGGGTGGGCACGGGGAACGGCAATATTTTTCCGACTTCAACGGACAGAAAATCGACGCGGCCCGACAACAGATCGAGAAATGGAAAGAAAATCAGGAGATCAGCTCCAATTTGTATTTTTACCTTTTGTGCAGTCTGCTTGAAAGCGCGGATAGGCTGGCGAACACTGCCTCGGTTTACGGGGCGTACCTGAAGCGCCTCAAAAAAAGCGCCCAGAAAGATCTTGTCATTGAGAGTGCGGAGTTCGGCCTGAACGCAAATGAGCACGAGGTTTTCCGCGAAGATTCCAATCAGCTCATTCAACGGATCGAGGGAGACATTTTGTACCTCGACCCGCCCTACAATACGCGGCAATACGGCGCGAATTACCACCTTCTGAACACGATCGCGGAGTACAAACCGTTCGTCCCCACCGGGAAAACGGGCCTCCCCGATTACCGGCGCTCCCGTTACTGCGGCAGGAATTCAGTCCATCAGGCGTTTGAGGAGCTGATCCGGGACGCGAAATTCCGCTTCATTTTTCTTTCGTACAATAATGAGGGCTTAATGACCGTTCAGGACGTCCGGAAAATCATGGAAAAGTACGGAAAATACGCTCTGGCCCAGACCGGCTACCAGCGTTTCAAGGCCGACCGTGACGAAAACCGGACGCACAAGGCCGACTCCACCACGGAGTTTCTGCACATTCTGGAAAAACGCTGATTTCGTCAGGGATTTTTCATGTACGGATTCTTTTTAAACTCGAATCCAACGCTTTCCTCGCGGATATTCTGGCCGTCCTGGATCAGAAACAGGACCGGGAGTTTTTCGGCCTCGGCGATTTTCTTCCCCTCCACCGGGCCAAGGACCATCAGCGCGGTGGCCCAGGCGTCGGCCGTCATGCAATCGTCCGCAAGCACCGAGACGGAAACCAGCGCGTGCTCCACCGGCGCGCCCGTCCGCGGGTCGATGATGTGCGAGCGGCGTTTCTCCCCTTCCAGCTTGAAATTGCGGTAGTCGCCCGACGTCGCCATCGACCGGCCCGTCAGTTCCACCGAGCCGAAAAGTTGGTTCGAGTCGGGAATCGGCAGTTGGATCCCGATCCGCCACGGTTTTGTGAGGTGGTTCCGCCCACGGGTCCGCACCTCGCCGCCGACTTCCACCATGTAATTCTCCACGCCGAGTGTTTCGAGCGCCCGGGCCGCGCAGTCCACGCCGTACCCCTTCGCGATGCTGGAAAGGTCGATCCTCAGGCCCGGTTTCGCCCGCCGGAGCGTCTGATTCGGCACGTCGCCCAGGATCGTCAGCGCCTCCCAGCCGATCTGCGCTTTCGCGGCGGCGATGGCTTCCGCGTCGGGGATTTCCGGCATTTCCGCGTCGTTTTTCGTCGGGCCGAACTTCCAGAGATCCACAAGCGGCCCCACCGTCACGTCGTACGCGCCGCCGGTTTTCGCCGAGACTTCCAGCGCCCGGGCGAGGACCAGCGCCAGTTCCGGCGAAAGCTCCACGTCTTCGTCGATCGATTCGTTGGCGTTGAGGCGGGAAAGCTCGGTGAAATCCTTCCACGTGGACATTCGGAAATCGACTTCCTTCAGCGCCTCTTCCAGAGCGGCCTGGATCTGGCCGTACGACTCCTCGGTGACAGGGTGCTTCGCGTCCGCCACGACGCTGACGTGCCAGGCGGTCCCCATGGTCTCGCCCTCAAAACGCACGAGTTTCGGCGCGGAGGCAGAACTCGCGTAGCCCGCGAAAATCAGGATCCCGGTCAAAACGAGAAGGAGCGTTAAAATTAAGGTTTTGGGTTTCATTTTAAATTGGAATGAGGAATTACGTGCTTTTAGATTCGGAGGGCTGGCGTCCTTGCCGGTCAAGTTCGGCGCAAGCCGAACACTCTTTCACCTACTCCTAAAGCACCAAATCCGGTATAGAGTTCACCCGAATAAGTCCCCGAGGGCCCTTTTTCGGCCTGCGATTTCTTACTGGTTGGGGGTTTCAATGGGATTTTATTCGCGTTCGGCTGGCACCGAACTTGACCGGCGAGGACGCCGGCCCTCCGAATTTCACGCGAACTCGGCGTCCACCTCTTCGGGATGCAGAAGACATTCTTTCATATCCCACTTTTTCACACGGGTGAGGACCTCTTCCAACGTCGGGACGCCGCTCGTCGCATCGGCTTTCTGGACGTTGCAGGCACCCACCGCGCAAGCGAAACGGAGCGTCTTTTTCGGCGCCCAGCCGTTGAGCAGACCGGTGAGGAACCCAGCGATCGTGCAGTCACCACTTCCCGTCGTTCCAACGACCGGCACCTCGTAGCACTGAGCGAGGATTTTCCTGCCGGGCCATTGGGAAGCGATGTTAGAAGCCATTTTCTCGGTAAGCCGGTCCGTATTTTCAGCCGTTCGGAGGTAAATTCCCTGATCGCCCAGTTTAATTCCAGCCGCCGCGGTACCGTAACGCAGGAGTTCCTTTGCCAGGGCGTCGATCTCGCTGAATTTCAGATACACGGCAGGGTTCAGCGACGATTCCGAGGACGGAACCGCCCGGCGCAGACGTCGCGTCACCTCATCAAAGAGCGGACGATTCAGCATGAAAAGCGTCTCCTCCAGGCTCGGGAGGTAAATGTCCACAAAGGGGAGTACCGTCTCAAACCAGCGCTTCCAATCCACATCACCTTCCGGTCCTTCCGGGTCCGGCATCGTGACGTCGAGGGAGGTCAAAACACCCATCTCGCGGATCTCTTTCAATCGGGCAGCGAATTCCTCCTTGGCTGTGCAGATCGCGTGCATGAGCGTCGGGTAGCCGAAATGAAGCAGACGCACGCCCTCAAACCGCTTCGGGTCCAAGTCGTTCGGCGAAAACGTATCGTTCGCGCCAGAACAGTGCAGGAAACACCGATCGACTTTTGGCGGGTTGATCACGATGGAGTAACTGCTCGCCTCTCCAGGCGTCTGGATCATTCCCGCCTCATAATCGAGATTGGGCATTCCAAGAGCACGGAAGGCTTCCAGCGTGGTTTTCCCGATCAGGTCGTCACCGATTTTCCCCATGATGACCGTATCCATTCCCAGCCGGGCAAACGCGATGGCTGTGTTGGAAACGGCTCCGCCCAGTGCGATCGAGGCGGCTCCGACACGAACCAGATGGCCGGGAATGATGAACGACTCGCCTTCCACGGTTTTCACCGGTGAAAGGTCCGGAATAATATCAAGGCACAAATGGCCCGCACAAACAACTTTTGGCTTACTCATTTTTTAATTAGGAGTTTGTAGCTAGGGGTTAGGAGTGGAAAAGGAAAGTTAGAAGTTAGGAGTTAGAAAAACCTTCGGCTTTTTATGGGTCAAAGTCTTTCTGTCGCCTATATTACGCGAAGCGTCAACTCCTAATTCCTAATTCCTCACTCCTGACTTTTTAAACTGTTCGAGCCCCGCCTCATAAAACGCTTCCCACGCTTTCACGGGTTCTACCGTTTCACGGAACTGGACCATCCGCAAGACGGCATCCTGAACGGTGAAACGCTCGTCGATCCCCTTTTCCTTCCGCAGATGATTTTCCAGAGCGGAAAGGGCCGTGACCGCAGCGCCCAACGCGGGACCTTCCTGCGATTTGAGGCGGCGAAGCGGGAATTTCAAGACCGACGCGAGGATCTTGCACATCAAACCGCTCTTTGCCAGACCGCCGGAAACCGAGATGGACCGGACGGCGCAGCCAGCCTTCCGATGCTCCTCGACCCCCAGCGCGATGAGGTACGCCAGCGCCTCCAGGCACGCGCGGTAACGCACGCCGGGATCCGTCGGCTCCTCGCCGATCCACTTCAGATTCGGCGCGTTGACGCCCAGCGACGGTTCCGAAACGATGAACGGCAAAATCCGCGCCCCGTTCGCACCGGGACCCACGGCCTCCGCCGCTTTTTCGAGTGCCGCAAAGTCCGGATTCGGGCCGAGCACGCGGTCGATGAAGAACGCCCCGTTCGAGTAGCAGCGCATGAGCAGGTACGGCCCCCAGTTGAGTGCCATGACGTCGAGATTCACGTCCGCCGGCGGAATGACCGCGCACGAACTATTCACGACGGCCGAGTTCCCGAGGATCACGGCAATTTCGCCATCATTCACGGCACCGCCACCGACCAGCCCCGCCTGCTGATCGTCGCTGGTCGGGAAAATCAGCGGCCCGGACCGGTGCGCCAGCCCGAAACCGCGGAGGTTGGCCGGGAGCTGCGCGTCTTCAAAATCGGTCATTCCGGCAACGCAGCCCACGGGCGTATCGCAGTCGATGATCTCGGGGAGCTGGTTCCAGGCCATGAGGCGGTTTTCCTCGTCAGCCAGCGCGCCGAGCATTTCGCGCCGCCAGGTCTTGGTGCGAAAGTCCATCAGGCCGGTGCTCGCGGCAGAGGAAACGCTTAAAACGCCGAAATTCCCGGTAAGGTAGCCGGCCGAAAGTCCGCCGTGGGTCTGGATCCAGCGCGTGGCGTTCCACTTTTCCGGACTGAGTTTCAGCTCGTCTTTCACGAGGTGCGAGAGCGTGTAACGGATCGCCCACGGCCCGCCGAGAAGCTCCTGGACCCGTTCCGGGCCTCCGAGCCGCTGCAGGCCCAGCGCGTGGAACTCGGCCAAGGTCTGGTCGTTCCAGCAGATCGCGCGTCGGATCTGCCCCCCCAGCTCGTCGATGCGCCCGGCTGTGTGGTGCGTTGCGGAAATTCCACCCGCGAGCCAATCGTCAAGCCGGCCCAGTTCACGCAGTTTGGCGGTGATTTCGCGCAGGGTCTGCCTCGCCTGGCCCTCCAGTTGAAGAAGATTCAGCTCGATCGAGCCGTCCTCGCCGATCGCCAGCTCGGTGGGGAAGCGGGTTTCCGCCAGCACGTTTCCATCCAGATCGAACGCGAGGCACTTGACCGCCCCGGTACTGAAATCCCAGCCGGTCAAAACGGCGTTTTCCGGCACGCACTTTAATTGGTTCTGCATTTTTTCCTCTGTTTGTGAGATGGTTGAGGTCACAATCGTCGTATTTGTTGAATTTTACCTGATTTTGGCGATTTTTTCAAGCCCCACCCAAAAGTTTTCGTGAAAATTTTTCCCGGAGGGGTTGAAATAATCCGGGTTTATGTTAAACTGTAAGATTAAGAAACGATTTTTCGTTCGTTTATTTTTCATTTCCGGGGTGAACCCTTTAACTTTACGGGAACGACGCTTCCAGCGTCGTTTTTAAAGCCCCCATCACCAAGGGGGGTGGCACGTAGTGCCGGGGGGAGTCATTCGGCGTGCCGCGTAACTCCCCCAGTCTCGCTTCGCGAGCCAGCCCCCTCACAGAGGGGGCCTTTAAACGACGCTGGAAGCGTCGTCCCCGCAGGTCGCGCCCCACCAGACCTTTTGAATTCCCGCACCAACGATGAGTTACCAGGAAATTTGGGCCCCGTGGCGCCTCGCCTACGTGACCTCCACCGAGAAAAAAGCCGAGCAGGACCTTTCCAGATTGAACTTTCTGGAAGGCGCGGACGTAAAATGCTTTATCTGCCAGGCGGCGGCCGACACGCCGGAACACGATGCCGAGCGGTACGTGCTCCAGCGGAACAAACGCTCGCTGGTCATCATGAACCGCTACCCGTACAATAATGGGCACCTGCTCGTCACGCCGCGCCGTCACGTCGGACGTTTGGAACTTTTGACCAAAGAGGAGCACGTGGAGTTGATGGAAACCCTTTCCCGGATCGTTCCGATCATGGAAAAAGTCATGAACTGCGACGGCTTCAACATCGGGCTGAACCTCGGCCGCGTCGCGGGGGCAGGGCTTCCGGGCCATTTACACTGGCATCTCGTTCCTCGCTGGAACGGCGACACGAATTTTATGCCGGTGCTGGCGTGCACGAACGTGATCCCGCAGTCGATGGACGCTTTGTGGGAAGTGCTTCACGAAGCGTTGAATTCGTAAGAAACACAAAAAAGATTTGAAGATTTAACTTTCAAGAGCCATTTATGAAAACCAACTTTCGCCAAGCCTTTACGCTCGTCGAGCTTCTGGTCGTCATTGCGATCATTGGAATGTTGGTCGGACTTCTCCTCCCTGCCGTCCAGCAGGCTCGTGAGGCCGCGCGAACCATGCAGTGCGGAAACCACCTGAAGCAGTTGGGCCTGGCCGCGCTGAACCACGAGAGCGCGAACAAATTCCTCCCCTCGGGCGGCTGGCTTTTCACGGTGGACGGCGACCCCGATATGGGTTTCGGCCCGAAGCAGCCCGGTTCCTGGCAGTACAATCTTCTCCCGTTCCTGGAAGCCAACGCCCTCTGGCAGCTGGGAATGGATGGGAATCAAGTAGCAGACCAGGCGATCAAGAATGCCAACGAAACGCGCTCCAAAATGTCGCTCCCGCTTTTTAACTGCCCGTCGCGCCGGGCCGCGGTTCCGTACTACTCCGTCGGCGGAAGCGGCGTCAACAGTTCGACCTACCTGAACAACATGGCCGTGAAGGGAGACTATGCCGGCTGCACCGGAACGCAGTGGCTCTACACCACCTCGGTCAACTCGTACAATGACGGGCTGGCGCTGAGCCCCGCCTCGCTCGGGTACAAAGCGGATCAATCGGGCGTGGCTTTCGTCGCGAGTAAAGTGACCATGGGCGAGATCCGCGACGGCTCCAGCAACACATTCCTGTGCGGCGAGAAGTACCTCCGCGCCGACAAATATACGCCCTCCTCGTCGAGCGATTCTTATGGCGGTGGGGATGACCGGTGCATCTGGAACGGGTTCGATAATGATACGCTACGCCGCGCCGGGCAGTCGTACCGATGCTTCCAGGACCGCATGGGCGTGGATTACGATTACTACTTCGGCTCGGTCCATGCTGGCGCACTTGGCATGACGATGGCAGACGGTTCCTCACATCGCGTGAGTTACAGCATCGACCCAGAAATTTGGGAGAATCTGGCAAACCGCGCCGACGGAAAAGTCGCCACGCTGCCGCAGTAAGAAGTTTTCAGTTTTCAGTTGCCAGTTTTCAGTTCACTAAGTGAGGGCTGATAACTGACAACTGATAACTGACAGCTGAAAACTCAGATTTCCGGATGCTTCCACGGCGCGCGGTACGGCCGGGCGAGGAGTTTGTTCGCCTCCGGATTGTTCTTGACGCAGATGTTCTCCGGATCCCATTCCAGGGCCGCGCCGCCCATCTGGAGCGAAATATTCGCGAGGATGCAGCTGGCCGTGGAGATGTAGCCCTCCTCAATGTCCGAAGCCGGGCGGCCGCGGTCCACGATTCTGGCGAGGAAGTTCCACATGTGCGCGCGGTTCGCTCCCGCGATGTTCTTTTCCAGCCCCGGCTCGGTCTGGTCGGTCGGGTAGCGGTCAAATTCGGTCCCGGAATTCACTTTGACCCATTCACCGCCGCGGGGTTTGAAGTCGGCGCAGGACGAATTCGCCCGGAATTGCGCTTTCGTGCCGAGGATCTCGGTCCCCCAGTAGAACCGTCCGTCCGGGACTTCCGTCCAGGTGTGGTAGTGCCACTCGACGGTCTTTCCGTCGTAGTCGAAACGCGCCACCTGCGTGTCGGGGATCGTGGTGGTCGCCTCCGGGAACGCGAAGCGCCCGCCGTTCGACGTGATCTGCTTCGGCCAGCCGAGGTCCATCAGCCAGCGCGTCAGGTCGAACATGTGGACGCCCATGTCGCCGATGATGCCGTTTCCGTACTCCATGAACTGCCGCCATCCGCGGTGGAACTGCCGGTAAAACTTCCCTTTCGGGGCCGGGCCGCACCAGAAGTCAAAGTCCCAGTTCGGCGGTGGGGTCTGATTCTGATCGTAGATCGGAGCGCCTCGCCAGCCGAGGAAGCAGTGCGTGTCGGCCGAGTAAATGTCGCCCATCGCGCCGGAATCGAAGTACTTCTTTTTCGCGTCCACGAGGATCGGCGTACTGCGGCGCTGCAAGCCCACCTGAACGACACGGTTCAGACGGCGGGCCGTCTTGTACATCGCGGCGCACTCGATCACGTCCACGCCGATCGGCTTCTGGAGGTACACGTCGCAGCCCGCCTCCATCGCGGCGATCGCCGGCAGGGCGTGCCAGTGGTCCGGCGTCCCGATCAGGCAGACGTCGAGTTTCTCGTTCGCGAACATTTCGCGGTAGTCTTTGTAAAGATTTGGGACCTTTTTGTTCGCCTGGCGTTCTGCGATCAGGCGCCCCGCTTCTTCCAGAGTATTGGAATCGACGTCGCACAGAGCGCACACTTCAATGTGCTCGCCGCCACACTGGATCAGGCGGAAGAGGTCGCTTTTCCCGTACCAGCCGGAACCGACCAGACCCACGCGCAAGTGCCGGCCCTCTTTTTCCCAGAGGTCCCGGTCGGCGTTTTCCAGGGGAGACTCAACGGTCTGAATTCCCGGTCCGTCCGCACGGACCTGAGCGTTTGCCAGAAGCCCGGCCGCCGCCATCGCGCCGGTCTGTAAAAAGTTTCGTCTTGAAAACATGATTGATCCTTTTCTTGTTCTTAAATTAAGGTGGGGGAAGAAATAGTTAGGAGTTAGGAGTGAGGAGTTAGGAGT
>JAFTCU010000086.1 GCA_017454585.1 Thermoguttaceae bacterium
GCTCTCAATCAATGAGGGCTTTTTTAATGCCCAGACGGAGCGCAAACCGCAAAAGACCCGCCCGATGTACCTCCTGGTCGAGCGCTACACGGTCGGCGGCACCGAACGCAGCTGCTTCTGCGGCTTGGCCAACCGGCCCGAAAACCTCCACGAAGGCGACGAACACACGGTCATTGAGACGCGGGAGGCGGTCTGGTGCGAGGAATTCGAGACGGACCCGGAAGAGTGGGAAACGACCGAAGCCTTCGAGAAATACCAGCGCAGCCATGAGCGCGGCTACCCGGCGGTCGATGTTGGCGACCCGTGGAACTACCGAGAACCGCAGCCCTGGCTCGACATGATCGCGCAGCTCAAGGCGCTGGGCCTGCCGCTGATGTACGCAGATCGCTCGACGGCCTGGGCCAGGGACCTCGCGATCCTTCAGGATGCAGGCTACAAGCTCGGGAAAATCATCGACATTCAGGACCTTCACTACGGATGTGGGAGCACGGAAAAGGCGCTCCTGCTGAACTACTAAACCACCGCCCACGAGCCGCCCGCACTGGCGCGGGTGGCTTCACCATTCAAACCAGAAAGGACTTAAAACCATGACCAACGAAACGAGAAAACCGACCCGCTGCTGCCTGACCGAAACGATCCTCAAAAAGTTCTTCCCCACCCTGGAGGAACCCGGAGCGACGAACGACGAACCCGGATACACCGAAACCTTCCTCGGAACCATCATCACCTACCCGGACGGCGACGCAACGCTCATCGTGGACCCGGAACTCCTCGACGCCATCGAATGGAGCGACCCCAGCGACCCCGGCGCATGGATCGAGCTGCCCGAAGGAACCGTGGTCACCTCCCACGATCGGCCCGAGGAAATCGCCGAAATCATCGACACGCTCATCATCAACGCGATCCAGCAAAAAGCCGATCGTGAGCAGACGAAACGCAGGCGGGCGCGGAATGATTTCTGGCACCTCGCACGGATGACCGCCCGGAGCCTCGGGACCGAGATCGACATCTACGAAACCACGACCGGCGACGCGGATCCCACGGGAGACGGCAGGGACGCGCCCTGGTTCGGCTGGACCATTTACAACACGGACCACGAACCATTCCCGGCCTTCCCGGTCCCGCCGATCGACTTCCGCGACACCAACGCCACACGCAGCCTGATGGCCCAGCTGCGCCTCTGGCTCAAGCAAACCACCACCCACGAACAGATCGAGGAATGAACCACGAAAGGAGCACTAAAATGACCCAAAAATACTTCACCACCGTGTGCGAAGGCCCGGACTTCTTCATCTTCACCACCCCGAACGGGGAGTTCTTCATCGCTAAAGCGAAACGCGGCGAGGAGCCGCGGCTGGACGACGCGCAGCCGATCCTCATCCGGTCCGCCGATCGTGAATATGGGAGCGACGTGGAGCCGCGCACGCTGGACTGCGACACCGTGAACTACATGATGCCGATCGACGGCCTGAGCGTCTCCGAGGTTTTCCAGGCGGACATCGCCAAGCTGCCGAAACTTGCGCGGGCTTTCCTCCTGGACTGGTTCGGGCAGGACCTCGTCGATGCTGAAAACTTCTTCAGATTTCCAGAAACCAATAAGGAGTGAACGCCATGAACGAACCGATTTATTGCGACCTGCCGATCGACGACATCATCGCCCAGGCGAACCCCCGTGCCAACGGCTGGTTCACGTCGGAACTCGGCGCAATTTACAAAGAAACCCTCCTGGTCGACCTGGAAATTTTGGAGACGGTCCCGTGGACTGTCCCAATCCTGGCCGGAGCATTTATCAACACCGAGACCAAGGAAATAACCACGGCGTATCCCCAGGACCGCCAGCCAGTCCTCGACGCCCTCCGCGCCTGGTTCGCCGATCGTGAAAAGAAGCGCCAGACCACGCAGAACTGACCGCAGACCCGCACCCAGCCACGCCCGGTAACCCCGGGCTTTTTTTTATCGCATGCAGGCCCCCCGCCGGATCAATTTCGTATACGAGGCTGACTGCCGATCGTGAAAAAGGAACCTCCCCACGATCGGCGGAACGGCTCACGGAACAGTTAAGAGAACTAAATCATTCCTCGACCATCTTGTTATGCACCGCGTCGATTTCTTCCTGCGGAACGCCGATGCTCAGCAGATACTTCACCACCTGAACACGAATCGGCTCATCCGGAGCGAAAGACTTGGCAATCGAGAACATTTTGGCTGGCATACGACAAAAATGCGCCCTTGTATAGCAGAAAGTCGTGAGTTCATACTGGTCGATGATCGTCTGGTCATCACGACCAATCACGCCGTCCAGCATCAGCCCCACCGTTCCAGTTCGGTCAGCACCGGCTGCACAGTGGAAGTACATCGGGTAAACGTCCTCGGTGGCCAGCGTGTGGAAAATCTGCACAAGGTACTTTTTCACGGAATCGGAGTTCAAATCGTAGGCTCCCATGGGGAAATTATACCGTTTAACATTGGGTTCCAACAGACGCTCACCGGCATCGAAGCGGTCCTGACTCTCCTTCACACCGCGCAAGTCAAACTCGGCTTTCAGCTGGAGCACGTCAAGCACGAAATACATCATCTCGTCGGCGCCCTGATCCCGCGGTTCAGTGGTCCGGGCCTTCGGTGTGAAGGCGGCACCGCGGTAAATCAGGCCTTGACGAACTTTCTTCCCGTCCGCGTTCACACCGCCGCCAAGGTCACGGACATTTACGTTCCACGGCGTACTCATAAAACGCGGAAAACGGTCGATCGTCGTGAAGGTCCGAACGTCCGACTCGACCGGCTGGCCGTTTTCGTCCTTCGCAGTGACTTTCCAGAAGTACTTCACACCCAGCTTGAGGTTTTCGGGCCGGGCAGCATTGGTCTGCGCATACGTGTGCAAGGGCTTGGCGAAATCCTCGGTTTCCGAGAAAAGAACCGTCATATCAGTGACATTCCCCTCCACCGTCCAGGTCATTGGGAGGTAATTGCCTTTTTCAGCTTTATAACGGTCCACCAGGTCGTAGGTCCAGTCATTCGTCCGGGAATCGGCCCAGTACGTCGGATCACGCATCTGAACCTCACGTCCCTCAGCCTTGGCTTTTTCCGTTTCGGCCTTGAACGCAGAGACGTCTTTGTCGTAATTTTCGAGACGTATCCGGATTTTCTCCGGGACTTCCGCGCGCTTCGCGCTGTTGTCGATGAATTCACGTTCACACGGAGACAACGTATCAAACACCGCGCCATCCGGCGGAGCCGTGAGTTTCAACTCCGCAGCCGAAACCACCACGGCAAAACAGATAAAGAAAGAAATCAGCAAGTGGGTGAGGAATTTCATGGGGATCTCCTTGGAATTTAGTCAGGATCGGAAAGACAACTTCTAAAAACGTTGTTTTTACACAAAAGTTGATACAATATTTTATAATAGATTCTCACACGCTGTCAAGAGGACAGCCGGGAAATTCGACAGATTTTCTGAAATTTTCGACAATGCAGCCGCACGGCTCCGGCACTTCGCTGGAACCGACCGAGCCGATCGTGAAAATGTCCGCACCCGCGCCCCCCACTTCCTGAATTTCGTATACGAGGCTCACCCCCCGCCCCCCCAGGGCTAACTTATGAACGGGGTAAATTTTAACGATTAATTTTTTGACTCCCATTTTTCCGATACAAAATACACATTCAGCCTGAAGGAGGTGTAAAAATGGGAAAAATGAGTGATGTTGAATTCCAAATTCATGCAACCC
>JAFTCU010000087.1 GCA_017454585.1 Thermoguttaceae bacterium
ATGCCGCGCGCCAAGGGCCAGGGCCGTTCCAACAGCGGCGTGTACCTCAACCAGTGCTACGAATGCCAGGTCCTCGACTCGTTCGGACTCCGCGGCGAGAATAACGAATGCGGCGGTTTCTACCAGCAGAAGAAGCCGATCTGCAACGCGGTCTTCAGCCCGCTGAAGTGGCAGACCTACGATTTCCATTTCACCCCGGCCAAGTTTGAAAACGGCCAGAAAGTCGCCAACGCCCGCGTGGACGTCGCTCTGAACGGGATCCTGATCCACAAAGATCTGGAGATCACCGGCCAGACGCCCGGCTGTAAGAACGAAGCCGACGAAGCCCGCGGCATTTACTGCCAGGGCCACGGCAACAACGTGCAGTACCGCAACATTTGGGTGAAGTACGCGGAATGATGAATTCCTGAGCAATCGTTCCTCACTCAAAAACTGTTTAAACACGGGGCGTGAGATCACGCTCCGCGTTCCATTTTTTAGCATTAATTAATAAGGTTGCAGCTTTTCATGAAATACTTCATCCCCTTTTTGCTTTTGTTTCCGGCTGGGCTGATCCAGGCTCTGGAAATCACGAACTATACAGACGGCACGACGATCGATTACACGGTCCCCCTGATTCGCGGCACGCTCGAAAATCAGGACGTGACCGAAATCACCTGCGAAAATCAGTCCTCGCAGAAATCGACGCGCGTTCTGAAAGGCTCGGCCTTCCACGGGCAGTTCAAGGTTTTGGGGGAACTCGTGCCGGGCGAAAATACCCTTCTGCTGAAAGCCGGCGACGAAGAGAAAACGCTGAAAATCACGTACCAGCGCAACTCCAACCCGCTCTTTGTGCGCGCGATCTACCACACCGATTCGACCGGCGACACAGCGTACCAGACGCCGATCGAGAACGACCAGCAAAACTTTCGCGGGAAAATCGGCACGGCCCTGAAACTCATGCAGACCATGACCGCCGAGAAGCTGAACGACGAAGGCTACGGCCGAAAAACCTTTAATCTGGAACTGGACGAAAACGGAGAAGTCATCGTGCACGTCGTCCGCGGGAAAATGACGGCGGATGAGTATTTCAAAATTCAGACCGAACACAGCGATAACGGCTGGTACAGGGTCGTTTTTGCGGAACTCATGAACGATTACCCGATGCAGGGCGCGCGCAATCTCGTCATTCCGGCGTACTCCCGTTTCGACTCGGAGACGAAATCCATGCGCTGCCACACGGCACTTGGCAGTTCGGCCGGCCAGGCGCTTTTTGGAAGCGGCAACATGTTCACGTGGCCCGATTCCCTCAACGACGTGGTGACCGCGTTTGAAAATTCCACGCCGATCGACACGGAACATTTTCAGGACGATTCGGTGGGGCGTACGTGCTTCTGGGGCGCTGCGGCGACTACGATCGGGGCGGCCATGCACGAAATCGGCCACACGCTGGACCTTCCGCACAATACGGACTACCGCGACGTAATGATTCGCGGCTACGACCAGTGGAACCGCCTGTTCGTCATGCGTGACGCGCCGTCGGGAGTAAACGAGGATTGGCTGGAATACAAGGGCGGCGATTACGTTCACTGGGGGCCGTTCACCGCGCCGCAGCTCGTCCTGAATCCGTACCTGGGTGATGGCGAGCCGCCGAAGCGTGAGCCGGGAAAAGTCCGTCTGGAACCGGACCACGAGAAAGGAATTCTGCACGTTCACGCGGACGACGGGATCCAGTATCTCGCCTGCGAAACCCCTGAAAGGCGTTTCTGGAGCTGGAAACCGGAAGCCGGTCAGGATGCGCCGAAGGATCTGGACCTGAACATGCGGGAAATCATGGATTTTTTGCGGGGAAAGGCGAGGAATTTTGAATTTACGGCCATTGACCCGAACTATAATCTCGAGAAGGTGGGCATTGAGGTGCACCGGGAAAAGAAGTAAAACGGGTGCAGTAAGAGATTGCGGCCGTTCACGTATTAAGTTTTGATGAGATTTCCAGGATGCTGAAGATGATGAAGCGCATTTTTTTGATTGCGTTCCTGTTTTTGATGTTCCTGCCTGGTTTGGCGCTTGGCGAGCCGATTACGACGCAGGAATTCACCGTTAAGGCGAATTGCGCCCAGCCGCACGAAGGGATCGAGCTCGCGTTTGACCAGAACCCGGAAACCATCTGGCACACGCCGTGGGGTGAGCCGGGAAAGTACCCGTTCCAGGTGGAAGTGACGTTTAAAAAACCGGAAATCATCGATAAGATCTGGTATTTGCCGCGTCAGAAGGGTGTCAACGGGATCATTCGGCGTTACAAACTTTTCGTGAAAAAAGGAACGGACGACAAATGGGTGAGAGTTCGGTCGAGCGTCCTTTCACCGACGCCGGACGCCCAGTACATTACGCTGGAGCCGACTTTGTGCACGGCCCTGCGCCTGGACGTTCTGGAAGGGATCGCCGGCTTCGCGAGCGCGGCCGAATTCGTGATTTTCCGTCCGGACACGGGTTTCTCAGGGCTTTTCAATATCTCCGAAAAGTTTGCAAAGGGGAAAGGTGTCAAAGTCCCCGTCACCCGAAGACCGTCCGCGGTAGTAGAACGTCAGCGCCGCGGCGGTGGGTTTGATTGGTCTGACCTTCAGCCGACCGGGTTGGCGGTGAAAGAGGGGGCGACGTTTACGGTTTGGCTCGATGCGGACCTCAAGGACCCGCTCCCGCTCATGGGCCTCTGCAAATCGGAAAAGCAGGCCTCGATCACGCTCGCGCCGGGGGAAAACGTATTGGAAGCCCCGTTTGACGGAATTCTTTACGTCAAAAACCCGTTTGACGCGACGGAGCAGAAAACCCTTCCCAAAATCTACATTTCGGGGGCGAAGCCGATCCCCTTGTTCCGCCTTGGAAAAACCGACGAGGAGGAATGGCGCAAAATGCTGGATCAGGAAAATCCCGTTGGTCTGGCGGAGCTTTCCAGTCGGCGGATCCTCATGACTTTCTCTGTGGAAAATGTGAAAAAGTACGTGGACTCACCGACCAAACTGCTGGAAGAGTACGAATACTTGATGGACCTTTACGCGAAACTGCTGGGATTCGACGAAGAGTCCGACTTGCCGGAGGACCAAGTCTCGGTTCACGCCCGGCCTCAATGCCCCATGCGGATGGTCGAGGTGGACCGTGGCCACATGTTCGCGACGAGCGGGTACACCGGTTACCACCATGATTCCGTGGAACCGGTCCTCAACTCCGAAAAATTCCTCTCGAACGGCTGGGGTCCGTGGCACGAGATCGGGCACGAGCATCAGCTTGATCAGTACGAATTTCAGGGAATGACCGAAGTGACGGTGAATATTTTCTCGCTGGAAATGCAGACTTCGCTCGGCCAGACCGCGCGCATCGATACGCCGGAAATGAAGGCGAAACTCAAGGAATACTTCGAAAAACCGGACCGGGATTACCTCGCGGAACAGGACGTTTTCATGAAAGTGGCCCTTTTCTGGCAGTTGCGTCTGGCGTTCGGGCCGGATTTCTACCCGCGCCTGCATCGGGCGTACCGCGAGATGCCGATGCCGGAGACCGATGCGGCCAAGATACAGACGTTCATTGAGAAAGCGTCGGAAATTTCGGGCCGGAACCTGGAGCCGTTCTTCGAGGCGTGGGGCCTGAAGGCCGATCCGAAAGCGCTGGAAAAGATCCGAAAACTTCGGAAGCTGGAAAAACCGATCTGGCTGAATTTTGAGTTTTCCGACCTGAAATCCAACCTCCTGAAGGATTGAATGGAGCCGTTTTCCCCGTGAATTACGCCCGTCTCGCGCAAAAAGCCTACGCTTACGAAACCCGTTCCCGCGGGATCGGGGTCCACTACACGCCGCTCGAGGTGGCCCGGCGGCTGGTTCGGGACGCGCTGGAGCCGCTGGTGTACCGACCGGACGGAACGCCCAAAAATCTGGAGGAAATTCTCTCCCTGCGAATTCTGGACCCGGCGCTTGGCGCGGGGATCTTCCTGCTCGAAACGTGCGCCCAGCTGACCGATTTTCTCGTGAAGCAGGGGGAGACTTCCCCGGAGATCCCGGCTCGGATCGCCGCCAACTGCCTTTTTGGGGCGGACATTGACCCGGGGGCCGTCGCCGTCGCGCGGGAAATTCTCGGCGAATTCTGCGGTTTCCCCGACCTGGAGCCGGGTCGAAATCTCATTTGCGCCGACAGTCTGAAGCATTTCGGCGGCACTTTAAAGGCCCCTTCACTGAGGGGGCTGGCTCGCGAAGCGAGTCTGGGGGAGTTTGATGAATCCTCTCCTCATCTCCCCTCGGCACTACGTGCCCCCCCCCTCAATGAGGAGGGCGTTGAAAAACGACTCTGGAAGCGTCGTCCCCACCAATTCGATCTGGTCCTTGGAAACCCGCCGTTTTTGGGGGGGCGCAAGATCCGGCGTGTGCTTGGGGACGACTACTTCCGGTTCCTTACGCACGATTTCACTGACGGGGCCAGCGGAAACGCGGATATTTGCGTTTACTTTTTTCTGCTGGCCTCGCGTCTTCTGAAGCCGGGCGGCGTCTGCGCTTTCCTCGCGACCAGCACGATTTCGGAGGGGGATTCCCGCACGTCAGGGCTGGACGTTCTGCTGGCCGACGGCGCCGTGATTTACCGGGCCGAAACGTTCCCATGGCCGGGAACCGCCGCGGTGGAAGTGACGGCGATCCATTTGTTCTTTCCCCGAGGCTCGGGCCGGACCGCTCCTGCGCCGATCCTGAACGGGAAACCGGTCCCGAAGATTTTCGCGTCGCTCAAGCATCTGGATTCTGCCCGCGTTCTGCGTCGGTTTCCTGAAAACGAAACGCTTTGCTTTCAGGGGTGCGTGCTGGCGGCGAAGGGGTTCATTCTGACGCCGGCCGAGGCGCGGGACTTTTTGGATGCCGACCCGCGAAATCGGGACGTGATTTTCCCGTACTTCACGGGCGATGACGTTTTCTCGTCGCCGGACCCGATGCGGATGACACCGCGCCGGTACGTGATCTCGTTCGGTGACTGGCCTTTGGACCGGGCGGAGGAGTACCCGCTGCCGCTGAAAATCGTCCGTGAGCGAGTGAAACCCATTCGCGAAAACGTCCGGCGGAAGGCCCACCGGAAATACTGGTGGCATTTCGGCGATAAACGGCCGGCGTTAATGAAAATCATCCGCGAGCAGAAGCTCGAAAAGGTCCTGATCCAGACGCGCCACTCGAAGTACCTCGCCCCGACGTGGGTCCCGACCGACGCGATCTACTCGGAGTCCACGATTTTGTTCCCGACCCGCTCGGAGAGTCTGCTGGCGATTTTGAATTCCGGGATCCATGAGACGTGGGTCCGTGAAACGAGCAGCTCGATCGGGAAGGAACTGCGTTACTCGCCGACCGACTGTTTCTTCACGTTCCCGTTCCCGCCGTCGGAGCTGACGCGCCCGGACACGAGATTCCACGCGCTGCGCAGCCGGCTCTGCCGCGAGTGGAGGGTGGGGCTGACGGCACTGATGAACCTCTTGCACGACCCGCAGGAGAGACGGCCGGAGATCGAAGAACTGCGAGAAACCTTCCTCCAGAACGACGCGCAGACCCTCGCCGCCTACGGTTGGACCGACCTGGACCCGGCCCGTGAGTTCCACGAAACCCCGCGCGGCATCCGGTTCGAGCTCCCGTTTGACGTGCAGGAAGAAATCCTTCACCGGCTTTCCGATGAGTGGGAACGATGAGACTGTCCCAAGGTTCACGCCCGTTTCACTTTCAACCTTTTATTTAAACACGGATTTCCACGGATTAAAGGGATTAAAAGGATTTCTTTTATTGGATTGAAAATCGGGAAAACACTTAAAAATCCCTTTTAAAAATCCGTGAAAATCCTTTTAATCCGTGGAAATCCGTGTTTAAATTGAGGTTGGAACCAGACGGTGCTTTCATTTGGCTTGACGTAATTTTTGCCTCGTTCAAGAATGGGACGTGATTCATCGGTTCCGCCACATTTCGCGCCAGTCGATTTTCAGTTCCTGCATCTTTTCAGAAATTTCCTCCCGGAACCGTTTCGCGTCGAGCGGGTAACCGGCCGTGGGGGTGAGGCCCGGGATCTGCGCGAGCCACCAGGCGTTCAACCGGTCCATCGAGATTTCCCGCAGATACTTGCTCACCATCGACGCCAACGCCACCGGGAGCAGGGCTTCGCCCTTCGCCTGGAACCGGATCCGCAGGTCGATACGCTCGCCGTAGTGAACGTACTCGCTGGCGGCGCGGCCCTCTTCTACCACACAGAACGGCAGGGCCGGGAAAAAGTCCATCAGCGCGGGCAAGTAGAAGTTCCGACCGCCGTGTTTGTCGCAGAAAACCCGCACTTCCGCTTTTTCTCGCACGTTTTGAAGAAGCTCGTTCCAGAAACGCACTATTAATATTAATGTCGTGTCGGAGAGAAAGACCCCTTTCGAGTCCACCGCCTCCACGCCGTCATTGAAACGACGCGGAAACACGAGTTCCGACCGGATGCCGCACAAGCGCACGCCGTTTTTCTCCATCGCTTCACGCAGCGCCGAGCCGAGTTCCGCCACGCGGTCCCGGGGCAGATCCCGCGGGAGTTTTTCCTCCGTCTGTGGCGTATGCCAGACGACTGAGCGCCGCTCCTGAGCGAATTCTGGCCCGCAGATCAGGTCGCACAGAGGGGCAGTCTCCACCGGTTCGTCCGTCACGAGTCCAAGAGCGTACAGCGAAGCGAAGATCCCGCGTTCCAGCGGTTCGAGCGTTTCGTGGCGGTGGAGTTTTTTGGAGTCGGCGATCGGGATCTCCAGTCCTTTTCCCCGTCCGGGCGACGTGACCACCACTGGCCGCAGAGCGTCAAAGAGCGTTTCGGGGGCCAGCGCGTCGTCTTCCACGCGCCAAAGAGTCGCCGTCACCGCGAGCGGCCCGAGATTCGGACCATAGCCCGCTTCGTCTGTTCCAATCAGATAGTACATTTCAGGAAAAGGGTCGTTTTTTCACGCGCGTCAGCTATTTTGACGCATTACCTCACGGGCACGGGAAAGCATAGGCCCAACGGAATTCTCGGGGATCCCCATCACGGCGGCGATCTCGGCGTACGACTTTTGCTCCAGATGGTACATCCGAACGATTTTTGCCTCACGCTCGGGCAGATGAGAGATCAGGTAGAGAATTTCGTCCATATTTTCAATGATCGCCTCAACCGGTTCTTCATTTGCGGCGGTAAGCTCTTCTTCACTTGCGTTTGTCTTTTCTACCGATATGTACTTCGTCAGGAGCGCTTTTACAGTAACACGGCGGGCAATGACCGTCAGGTAACTTGCGAGGCTGCAATTCCCACGAAAACGGCGCAGAACCACAAAATTTTCGGAGAGGATACGAATGAAGACTTCCTGGACCAGATCATCGTGGGTCATTGGGTCCAGATTAACATCCCGGTCTTTGCAGGTATTTTGCACGATAAACGAAACCAAACCGCCAAACCGATCCACGAATTCTTCCCAGGCCAAAGCCTGTTTTTGCATACAGCGCTCGATTAAATTGCGATCAAATTCAGAAAGAGCCATTATTTCCTCCGGGATTGGGTAAGCGGAAACCGGGACGTTTCATACCAAAACCAAGTATTTTCTAATCTATTATAACGTGTGTTCCGGGAAATTGCAAGGATTTCCCGGAAACTTTTTGAAAAAAAACAGAAAAAAGCAGTTCCTTCCCAAGGGGACGCGGGTTTAAAATAGACAAAATAAAGCCTATTGTTCTGTTTATAACTTCTTTAGTAAATTTAAGTTTTATTAAAATATTTTCAGTTATAACTGTATGAACGGTTAAGATTTGCCGATTATATGAGTAACAGACTTCCAATATAATACTCTGGAAGTATGTAGTGAATATTTAAGAGGAGGACCTCGTGAGTAACAAGAACAAATTCAGGCTGCTCTGCCAAAGTTTGTTTGTGCTTGGAATTCTCGTCGCGATAAGCGGCGTTCGAGTTTCAGCGCAAAATCCGTACGACTTTGCGGCAGCGAATACACAGGGACCTGCGAAAGGAAGCGCGGTACCTGTACAGGCAACGTCACCGTTTGACGTAAACGCGGCTCCAGTTCAATCTGGAACAGCGAATACGGAGCAAACAGTGGCTTATTACGATACGCAGACGGTTGATCCGAACGGGATAATCCTTGAGGATGCGGTCGTAATGGAAGGTGATATGACGCCGGTTTATGGTCGGGGTTATACTACGGTTCCGGACTATCCGCGTAATAACCAGTATTCTCCGGAAGCGGCTTTCACACCGGAACCCCCGGCGGAATATCCTCAAACCCGGGAAGAAATGGCTCCGGAACTGATCCGGCGAGACCCGGCACTTCCCCCGTATCAGCAACAGGAAACTTATTCCTACATGACGAATACCACGACTTCCAGTTCGACGGCCTGCCAGCTTTGCAATGAAGGCTACGGCAATCCGTACCTCTGGCAAATCGGCGCTGGAGTCGTTGTCAGGCATCATGCTCCGCAGGAAAAAGCCTTGCGAATGTTCTATGTTTCCGACAGATACGGCTTCACGGAACTGAGTGCCAATACGACTTTTAACGTCAGTCCAGGTGTGGAACTGAGTATTACCCGTTATCTTGGGCGCAACGCGTTCAATTATGACATCTGGGGAGAATTGAACTTCACAGGTTTGTTTAAATGGAGCGCTGGAGACACGTTCATCATCAACACGGACACGCAGTCTTATGACACCGCAGCTGCGTCAGTTTTCGCGGATAAGTACGGGACCGTCGTGGGTCTGACTTCCTACAGCACTCAGACGGAAAACGAAGACGGGACAACTACCTATAAATCGTCGGTGCCGATGACACATCACATGGATTACGACATCGACATGAATACGGGTGAAATGGTTTTCCAGTTCCGTAAACGCGGTCGCCCGGATCCGCTCATTGGCCATCCTAATGGGACCTGGACTCGTGAATGTCAAGGGGGTCTGAGCTATACGCACATGTTCGGTTTCAGCTATATCAACACCAAAGAAACGTTGAACTGGAGCGGTTATTCAGACGTTTTCACCAGCACAGATGGCACATCTTATACTTATGCTGGTACTGAAGAAGGTTATGTGGTCAACAAGACGACGAACAACCTGGCCGGTTTGGTACTTGGCGGTGAATTCCAGGATAAACACTGTATTTGGGCCTGGGGTATGAGATGGAGATTTAATCCCTACATCAATTTTGAGAAAGTGACGACTTCCGTAAGCGATGGTTACGAAGTAAGCCTTGATAATACAGGTATTTCCTATCAGGCCCTTTGGGGGATTTTCGCGACACTTAAAACGGGTAAACACCTGAAATGGAGATTAGGGTACGATATCTCGTGTCTCGGTGGAACCGCGACCTCGGCGAGAAATATGTCCTACAGTCCGAACGACGCCATTGATGACACGTCATATTCCATTTACCAGACTTTGACGCTGAAATGCAGTCTCGTCTGGTGAGAAAAACTTGACACGGATCCTCTTGAATGAAAAGGACTTTGAGCAACGGATACTCAAAGTCCTTTTTGGTGTTTTCTATTCGTTCTTTTCTTCAAAGACTTGTGTCGTACGTTCTATCGTCAGGATCATAGATTGTTTACCGCCACGGTTTTTAGAGTCAATTTGCATCGTTTGGCGCCCCTGTTCCGGGACATCGATCCGCATCATGAACGTTCCATCCGGTTGAGTCGCCACCCATTCCTGATTCATCGTCACCTGACTGTCTGGAGTCGTACTCCCGTAAAGGACCATCTCGGTCGAAACCCTGAGTGGAAGTTCATCACTTGTCATTTCAGGAGCGTCAACTTTCAGGGCCGTGCTGTCGGCAGCGAGGGGCTGGTTTGTCTTTTCGGCCCATTTCTTGTACAGATTGTGGTTTTTGGGCGACCATGGGGGCAGCTTGGCCGGCTGAAGGCCGCAAACGGACATCCAGGCCACTTCAGCGGATTGCTCGTACCGTAGGGCATTGCGAGCGTGCGGGGTTGAAATGACGTTGCTCTTCATCAGGCCGCAGAATTTTTTCTGTTCCGGGCTGTAGTAACCAATTTCGGCCAGATACGTCGCTGGCGGCTTGGAAACCGGCAAAAACCAGTGGTTTACGTGGCCATGGATCACAACATCACGCAGAAGCTGAAACCTTCCGCCCGTTCCCGAGTCACCATCGCTCAAAACAGTCAGCCGAAGCATGGGCTTGGCCGTGTACCAATATTGACCAAGAGCCATTTTGGCACGCTCGATGGTCGTTCGGCGCAGGCACCACGTCGCGTGGAGCCAGTACGGGTCGATCATATCGAGGACAAAACTGTCGTTGGGAATATCACTGTAAGCGTCCGGGAGGTAGGCCAAATCGTTTGGTTTTGAACGGATGGAATACAGGCGCGGGATATTGTCCTGTTGGGCAGCCGCGACTTTGGCGACGGAAGCTTCTGTTTTTTTCAGTGAATTGCTCGACCGATCCGAGAAAACGTGCATGGGGTCATTAAACCCACGCGTATCACTCATGGCTTGCGGCAGCGGGGGTGTTTGATGAGCCAGGGGCATCTGTTGGGTGAAAGGTTCCGGCGCCAGAGCGTTGGCTTCGTCGAGTTTTTGAATGACTTTGTTCAGCAGATCCGCTTTTCGCAGACTATGCACCCTTGTAATTCCGTGCTCGTGTGCAATCGGGGTCAATTCCTGAACGGTCATTTTTTTCAACTCGGAAACGTAATACACAGTGAACTCCTTTGTGTTTTAGGTCTTCCTCAATAAAAGTTTTATCATTATAGCGGACCTTTATTTTTTTTCAATGGGCTTATTCTAAATTTTCCCGTTTTTTTTCAAAAAACGTATATTCTTTCTGATAAAACGGGGATAGAGGGAAAGTTTTTTAAAATTCATCTTTACACAAAGGGAGGTTTTCAGGTATGATAGAGCGAAGTCAGATTATGGATTTCAGAAAGACGTAATAAACAAAATATTAGAACAGGAAATCAAATGAAGCAGTTCAAACCTGGGTTTACCACAATCGTTTTCGTTATTCTGTTGGCTGGAACGGTCCTTCTGGCTCAAGAGGAAGATGCTTCTAAAAAAACGTACCGTCTTGTTTCATCCCGTCAGTCAGGGAGTGTGGACCTGGTCGAAAAATCGTTCGACGCAGCGGGAACACTTCAATTGGAACTGGACCCGGATTCACTCGTGAGTAAGTCCTCGCCGGGAAATGAAGAAAAAAAGAACGCGAAAGATTCTTCCAAAGAGGCTGAATCTGCAAAGGAACCCGTCATTCAATCCATCCCGATGAAGGTCACGAGCAGGCAGTCTTACGAGGAGATGCTCATTCAGGCCGGAAATCTCCTTCAGGGGGAAAACGCCAAATCGACTCTTGGAGCGTGGTACTTCCTGGAAAATGAAACAGGAATCAAAATCGGCGAAAGTGAGGCCAAACCGGAACTGAACCTGAATCAACCGCTGATTGGAGTCGATATTAAAGGCGCTCAGGTGAATTTCTTCCGCCAGGATGGTTTTCTCACCCGTGACGAGCTGGACCTGGTCAATGTGCAAGGAAATACACTCCTTTTGGATCATATTTTGCCGAATAAATCGGTAAAGGTCGGTGATTCGTGGAAACAATCACCTGACACGATGGCTCTGCTCCTTCAGCTGGACCTGGTGTTCAATCTGGACATTCAAACGACGCTCTCTGAAGTGAAGAAGAACGTGGCGATCCTCGAAACCAAAGGCTGGATCGAGGGAAGCTGCGAGGGAAGTACCTCCAAGATCAATGTGACGGGCAAAGCCTTTTTTGATGTGACGCGCGGCAGGATACTTTGGTTTGGAATGGTCATTGAGGAAAAAAGAACGGCCGGATACGTTACCCCTGGAATGGATGTTACGGCCAAGGTCCAGTACAAAATCAAGCCGTTGGACGAGTCGAAAAACCTGACGAGTGATGCAACCTCCAAACTCACTTTTGATGAAGCGCAGTACGGTCTGATCCTCTTTGAGGACCCGGGAGATGCGTGGAAATTCGTTCTCACGCCTGATTGGGAACCGATGAATCAGAATAAATATCAGAGCAATTTCCGACTTCTTCGGGAGGGCGAACTGGTTGCGCAGTGTACGGTGGCCAAGGTTCAGACACCCAAAATTTCGCAGAATATGAAGCCGGATGAATTCGCAAACGAAGTGAAAGAAATGCTGAAAGACAATTTTCAGAGTATTCTGGACGTGAAAACGCTCAAGTCGGCGGATGGTTCGGACGTTTACCGTGTTGACGTGGCAGCCAAATATGAAGGGCTGGATCTGCGGTACATTTGCTACTTGATCACGCAAAAGGATGCGAAAGAGCCAAAGCAGTACACGATGATCTTCACGCTGGAAGATGAACTTCTGGAAAAATTCAGCGATGCGAACGAGCAGATGATCCAGTCGTTCTCGTGGAAATAAGTCAAAAAGAAGGAGCGTGATAGAGTTCACGCTCTTTTTTTATTTCTTATTACTTATATACTCTTGATTAGGATGGTTTACGTTTTCAGGATGGGTGTAATTGAGTTTTCCTTCCTGAATCATTGGGGTTAAATATTTCCTTATAAGGAATTTTTCTTGTTTACGTTTTAGTAATTTAGCCAGTTCAGTTACAGACATCGCACGTAATGAGCATAATTCCTGAATCAATTCCATAATAATTGCGGGGTTGTCCACGCGAGATGGCAAGGAATTCAATCTTGCCTGAAGTTCATTGGGTATTTCACAAGAATTTATTTTCTGCAGAAGTGGTGCATTAGCGTCTTGAACTGGTGCATTAGCGTTTTGAACTGGTGCATTAGCGTTTTGAACTGGTGCATTAGCGTTTTGAACTGGTGCATTAGCGTTTTGAACTGGTGCATTAGCGTTTTGAACTGGTGCATTAGCGTTTTGATCTGGTGCATTAGCGTTTTGATCTGGTGCATTAGTGTCTCGATCTGGTGCATTAGTGTCTCGAGCTGGTGCATTAGTGTCTCGAGCTGGTTGGTTTGTACTTTCCGGAATTTTGGCAAGGAATTCAGGCCCAGGAACATAGTAGGTTGCGGAACCTTTCCCTTTGAGTTCCAGTAAACCATCGTCTCTCATTTTTCTCAGAGCGTAACTTGCATTTAGAGTGTCGCAGGAGGCGATTTGCCGATAGACGGAATTGTCAATGGCACCCGTTTCACGCAAAAAAATCAAGGCAGTTTTCTGGGAATCATTTAATTGGAATCTACCCCATGATTCCAGCCACTTTAAATCCTCATCGCTTAAAAAATGATGTAGAAGGAGGCGTACCGTAAACTGATTTTTCTCACGGCTTGATTCAAATGTCGGAGGAGCGAAACGCGCTTTTTTCATCGCGTTTTGCATTCGACGAATTCCGGAGCCTTTAGTTTCTGCCAGCTGTGTATCATGGAAAATCGCGGCAATATGTGGATTTCGTGTCATGCTCCCGGGATTTCCCAGTTCTTCTTCTGATTTTAGGGAAAAACCAACGTTCACGATTTCCAGCCGATTATCATACCGAATGACCTGTATGGGTTGATGTTCCCGGTAAGAGCGATGCATCATGGCATTTACGAGCGCTTCCCGAAGGACCATCATCGGTAAGCCGGTGGTTTGTGCCTGAATTTCCCCTTCTCTCAGGACAAAGCCTTTGGGAAGGTCGGCATATACGGCCTCTACAATGCGATTGACGAGTAAAAGAAGAGGTCCTCGCATGTCAATCGAACGAAACTCCTCTTCGGTTTCTTCAAAATTCCCAATCCATTTGTTTCCGGGGACCCGTATATAATCGACGCGAGCGGTCGGCAATGTTCGCCTCAAGAGCTTATCGGAACCGAAAATGAGTACGCCAGTCAGATTCAATTCCATCTTGTTTTCTGGATTGATACAGCCAAGAGCTTCCAGAAGTTCCTGATCCGTGAACATTAATTCGGAAGCGACCGGATTTACTTTTTCGCGTAAACGGCGATAATACTGAATCGCTTGAGTATCTGCCTCTTCAATTAAAGCCCCTTTTACGGGCTGCTGATCCTGGTTTTGTTCGGCCTGATAGAAAATTCTCAAATCATCTTCCGAGCACTTCTGGTCGCAGCTGCCAATTCGACGCCATGCTCCACGCGGAAGACCCTCATTTTTAAAATAAAGAGGTTTTTGATTTGGAGAAAGCTCATTGATCCAGATTTTTAAAACTGTTTTTCCATGAATTTTTTCGACAGAAATTTCAGGACGTACAGGAATATTAAATGCGTTATTACACTCATTGGCCACATTGGATTGAACTTCATCCGGTTTGGATACGCCAGAAACACTATAACGTTTTGAGGATTCTCTTTCATTTTCACTAATTCCCAACAGGATAAAGCCTCCCCCCAAACCAGGTTCATTGGAAAAGGAGCAGATCGTTTCCATTAAAGATCGCATTCTATATTGGTTGCTGGTATTTGAGTAATTTTTGGCTTCCATCCAGGAACATTCATCAGAATCATTTAAAATTTCCAATAATTCTTCAGCAGTGCAATTTTTTCGAGAAAATGTCATTTTCCCCCCACTTTTTCTTTGCGATTTTTAAACTTGGTCATTTTATATAGGATAAACGAAATTATTATTCTGTCAAGGGGTAGAGAACATTAAAAGGAGTTTCTGCAGGAGCTTGAGATTCTTCTGTTGAATATTTCTCAAAAAATCCCTCCTCCCCGTCTTGCATTTTTCTCTGTTTCTTTTATATTAATGGAAAATATACTGTTTTTAACCTAAACTTTGTATTTTAAGGAGTACTCCATGAAATTTCTGCTCAATCTGCTTCTTCCGGCCGTGATCCTGTTCGCGGCAGTCGCTCAGGGCGCGGAAGTCAAATCGGTCACGTCGCCGGGCGGAAACGTGAAAGTCAACGTTTCGGTCGGCGAGAAAATGACCTACGACCTGACCTTCAACGGGAAAACCGTCCTGAACCCCTCTAACCTCGGGCTGACGTTCAAGGGCATGGTCCCCATGGGCGCGATGAAAATCGTCGGCGTGTCCTCGAAAGAGATCAACGAAACGTGG